>JAEWDP010000005.1 GCA_023390055.1 Pseudomonadota bacterium
GTGCTGCGCAGTCATCCGCCTGACGGACGGACAAGCGACCGTGCCCGTGCTGGCATGGCATTCAAACCAGGCGAGAGCACAAACTCTTTTGCCTGAGCAATGAGGTTTACCGCGTTGACCAAGATCAAGCTTCCACTTGTCACGATTTCTTCCGTATTCCTGTTTTTCGGTCTCGTTGCGACAACCTTTGCCGAAGAAGTTGGCAAGGTGGGCGTCGACTGGATCGGTAATGATATCATTGTCGAGGCCGTTTCCGACCCTGACGTGAAAGGTGTTACCTGCCACGTGACCTATTTTGACCGCTCGATCATCGACCGCCTGAAGCAGGGAAACTGGTTCGAGGATCCCTCAAACAGCGCCATTTCGTGCAGCCAGACGGGGCCTGTCGAAATTGGAGACATCGATCTTTCGGAAGGTGGCGAAGAAGTCTTCAGGCAAAGCCGTTCATTGATCTGGAAGGACCTTCTCGTCAAACGGATCTATGACAAGGCAAACGACACCTTGATCTACCTTGCTCATTCCCGCCAGATCGTCGAGGGCTCGGCAAAGATGGCAATCTCAACCGTTCCGCTCTATGGCGAAAATGTGAAATGGATCAAAGGCAAACCCTGATGGGGTCTAAAGCCTTAATCGCGCGATTATGCCCCGGCTGCCGTGGCAGTCCTGGACCGGCAGAGGCTGCAAAGAGAGCCGGCAGCCACAACGACTGGTTGATCGTTGTGGCATTTGCGGCACTTTAAAATTCGAGGCGCGTCAGGCGGCTTCGCGGGTCAGTTCATCGGCAATGACGGTGTCGAGATTGAGGAAGCAAACCATTGTCTTTTCGAGGGCGACGATGCCACGGCAGAAGGCGCGCTGGCCTTCCGGAATGATTTCCGGTGCCGGCTGCAGGTCCTCACTCTTGATGGTCATCATGTCGGAAACCTGTTCGACGAGAAGGCCGACAAGCTTTCCGGCAATGTCGGTGACAATGATTGCCGAACGCTCGGACGGTTCCGTCATTTTCATCCCAAGACGGCACGCCATGTCGATGACCGGGATAACCGCGCCACGCAGATTAATGAGACCAAGGACATAATTCGGTGTGTGCGGCATCGGTGTTACGGGCGCCCAGCCGCGAATCTCGCGGATCGCCATGATGTCGATGCAAAATTCCTGGTCTCCAAGATGGAAGGAGACGATTTCGAGATAGGCTCCCGATTGCTTGATGGCGTTACTCATATCTTACTCCCACCTGCCAATGGGCCCGCGGTGTCACCCGCGAATACCGCCATTCAGGCTGCATTGAATGTCCAGATTGCGATGCGGAGGCGAGAACGGTCTCGCGGACGTCATGTCGCATGGTCCGAGCATCTGCCTCTTGCTGCCCTTAAGAGAGCGTTCAACTAGGCTGATGGCTGCCGGATACCATCTTCGCACGTCCAGCATGCCGTGCGAAGGTTAAGCTTCCGCTAATGCGTTTCATTGATCTCGCTCTTCCCGTTTGTTCAATTTGGACATAAGATCGGCATATGGAATTGAATTCGACCCGCGACTGGCACCTGCCACTTGTTGTCCTTGCCGCCATGGCGGGAGCAGGGCTTATTGGCGCGGCCTTTTATGGGTGGATGAACTTTGGTTCGGCCATGCTCCTGACACTTGCCGAGAATGGGCTTTCCGGCTGCTTTTGAGGCCGTTTCCCGTACTTGCGCGCAACTTACAGGAAGTTTGAGACAAATCAGCGCGCATGGCGCCTAGACGGCCTATTCATTTGCCCAGACGCCGTCTTTGCCCTATCGAGGCGGCGTCTGTTGTCGAAATGTTGCATTAAGAGAGCATCCCATGAAAACGCTGCGGATCATTCTTTGGGCGGCCGTCGTCATTTTCGGCGGCGTCCTTGCCTGGCTCACATTCGAAGTGACGCAAAGCAAGGAGCAGGTTGCCGAAGGTCCTTTCGGTGTGCCGTTCCAGCTTGTGACACAGGACGGTCAGCCAATCACGCAGGATGCCTTCCGGAAACAGCCGACGGCATTGTTTTTCGGCTTTACACATTGCCCGGAAGTTTGCCCCACCACGCTTTATGAACTGAGTGGCTGGATGCAACAGGTAGATCCGGACGGTACCCGGCTCGCCGGCTATTTTGTAACGGTCGATCCGGAAAGAGATTCGCCCGAACTTCTCGGACAGTATATTTCCAACGTCACCGACCGCATCGTCGGCATCTCCGGCGATCCGGAAAAGGTCACGAAAATGGCCAAGGGTTTCAAGGTCTACTTCAAGAAGGTGCCGCTCGACGAAAAGGATCCCGGTGGCGATTATACCATGGATCATACCGCCTCGGTCTTCCTGCTTGACAATGGTGGCCGTTTTGCCGGGACAATCTCCTATGGCGAAAATCCCGATGCCGCCATCAAGAAGCTCGAAAACCTCATCGACGGATAACCTCAAGATTGTCTCCCGCGCATGACGCTTGCCTGTTGAAGGGGAAGGGGCTTTGTGGCATCCGTTCCGTCAACTGCAAACCTTCGGAAGAACCACACCTTGAGCGAGATCCGCCTTTACGTCACCACCAATGAAAAGGGTGCCGAACACATCCTGGATATCTTGAGCGAAACTTTCGGTGAGGAAGATTACGCGCTTGCGACGACCGAGGTGGACGAAAAGCGGCAGCTGTGGGAAGCGTCCGTCTACATGATGGCGAGCGAAGAAGAGCCTGTGAGGAAAAGGATCTTCGATGCGCTGGCAAAAGGCGACCCGGATATCGTCATCGAAAAGGAGATCATTCCCGATATCGACTGGATCGCCAAGTCGCTTGAGGGTTTGAAGCCGGTTCGTGCGGGACGTTTCCTTGTTCATGGTTCGCACGACCGTGACAAGGTGCGCGAAAACGACATCGCGATCGAGATCGATGCCGGACAGGCCTTTGGGACAGGACATCACGGCACGACGGCCGGCTGCCTGGAAATGATTGATAAAGTTACAAGGGCACGCCCTGTTCGCAATGCGCTCGACCTCGGTACCGGCAGTGGCGTGCTTGCCATCGGATTGAGGAAGTTGCGCAATATTCCTATCCTGGCAACCGATATCGATCCGATTGCCGTTGCCGTGGCAAAAGACAATATCCGCAGAAACGGCATCGTGTGCGGTGTCCGTACGGTGACAGCGCCAGGTTTTCACTCTCCCACATTTCGTGAGGAAGGGCCGTTTGATCTCATCATTGCCAATATCCTGGCTCGTCCCCTGATGAAGATGGCACCGCAACTTGCCGTAAACCTTGCTCCTGGCGGTTCGGTGATCCTGTCAGGAATCCTCGCAGAACAACGATGGAAGGTGCTTTCGGCCTATAATGGCGTCCGGCTGCGGCACGTGAAGACCCTGTGGCGCAATGGCTGGGTCACAATCCTTCTGCAGCGGAACCAATAATTGTGCACTGCAGTATTGCACTCAGTGCAGCTCTTCGACCGATTGTCTGACAGTTGCATATGAAAAAGGCAGCGTCCGGGGACGCCGCCTTTCGATCAGGGGACCCTGATCGGGCCCGCGAGCCTGGGAGGAGGGCTCAAGCGGGAATGCGTATTCCGAGTATCGGCACCGAGGGGAGGAAGTGGTGCCGGTTAAGGATCAGAATACGGAATGACGTGCTGCCTTGCGGCGCAGTTCTTCACGGTTTGTGCCCATACCCCTCAGGGTTTCGTCGTCCAGACCCATGAGGATGTTGGTGACGTAACGGCTGGCCTGACGCTCGCGTGCAGCAACCACACGATTGAAGGCGGTGCGGAAAAATGAGTTGGCCATGGGAATGTTCCTTTCGTGCCGGGCCTTGTTCGGCGCCCGTTCGATGTCTCTGATATAGTGACTTCACACGGCAGTAGGGATAGGCATTGCTTCAATGGTGATATGCGTCTGGTGCATAGGAAGGCGAACTGTTAAACAGATTTCTGTTCGCAATTGCACAATGCTTTGGCAGACGAGCATTGTTGTGGCAGGGATGGCAGGAGATCGGATAGGATCTACTGCCTGCCTGTAATCAGATCATCCAGAAAGTCATCCATGTTCCAATCTTTCGAAACCAAGTCCTCCCCGCAGTTTGGCCGCCAGCGCGTTACAGCGTTGAGAGCCCGTTTTTCAGATCTCGGAATTGATGGCTTTCTGGTGCCCCGTGCCGATGAGTACCAGGGCGAGTATGTCCCGGCATCATCGGAGCGACTATCCTGGCTGACGGGTTTCACCGGATCGGCTGGTGTCGCACTGGTTACCCAGTCACAGGCCATCATCTTCGTTGATGGCCGCTATACGACGCAGCTGAAGGAGCAGGTGGATGCAGGCGTGTTTGAAGGCGGTGACCTCGTCAACAAGCCGCCCCATGCCTGGCTGCCGCAAAATGCTCCAAAAGGTTTTCGCCTTGGTATCGATCCATGGCTTCATACAGCTGCGGAGGTGCGCAAGCTTGAAGCTGCACTGCTTGAAATTGAAGGGTCACTCGTCTTCGTGACATCCAATCCGCTGGATTCGATCTGGGATGATCGTCCAGCCGACCCTGTCGGTGCCGTTGTCATCCAGACGCTGGAGCATGCAGGCGTGCTTGCATCTGAAAAAATTGTGCGGATTGCAACGGAGGTGAAGGAGAAGGGGGCAGCCGGTGTGCTGATCACCGATCCGTCGTCCGTGGCCTGGATCTTCAATGTCCGTGGCGCCGATGTACCCCATACACCTCATCCGCTCGCGCGAGCGATCATTACCGCCGAGGGCAAGCCCGAGATCTTTGTCGATCACGCCAAGACCGGCATCGAGACGCGCGCCTATCTTGCGCAACTTGCCACGCAACGGCAGCCGGAAGAGTTTGAGGGCCGTCTTGACGCACTGGCTGGCGCAGGCGGCCCCATACTTCTCGACCCTGACCTTGCGCCGATCGCACTCAGCCTTCACATCGAAAAGGTCGGGGGCCGGGTTGTCGAGGCGGCCGATCCGGCAAAACTTGCGCGTGCCTGCAAGAACAAGACAGAGCTTGACGGATCTGCCAGGGCGCATGTTCAAGATGGTGTCGCGGTCGTCGAATTCCTTTACTGGCTTGACCAGAAGGCACCCGGCAGCATTACGGAGATCGGCGCAGTCGAAGCGCTTGAAGCCGCGCGCCTGCGCGTCGGCGAGCGGCTGCAAAACCCCCTCAAGGATATTTCATTCGATACCATCGCGGGTGCAGGCGAACATGCCGCTATCATGCATTATCGGGTAACGAACGAGACTGATCGCTCAATCGGGGAGGGGGAGCTCTTCCTGGTCGATTCCGGTGCGCAATATGTTAACGGGACCACCGACATCACGCGAACGGTCGCAATCGGTGCCGTCCCAGATGACCGCAAGCGGTTTTTCACCCTTGTCCTGAAGGGCATGATTGCAATCAGCACGGCACGGTTTCCCGACGGCACGCGTGGCTGCGACCTCGACCCTCTGGCCCGCATTAATCTGTGGAAGGCCGGTGGCGATTTTGCGCACGGGACGGGACATGGCGTCGGCTCCTATCTCTCCGTTCATGAGGGACCGCAGCGCATCGCCCGGCATTCGACGCAGCCATTGCTGCCGGGCATGATACTTTCCAACGAGCCTGGCTATTATCGCCCGGGACACTACGGAATTCGTATCGAAAACCTGATCTATGTGGCCGATGCGCAAGGGGTTGTCGGTGGCGACCAGCCGATGCTGTCGTTCGAGACGCTGACCTTCTGCCCCATCGATCGCCGGCTTGTCCTTGTCGAACTGCTTGATGCAGGCGAACTGGAATGGTTGAACAGCTATCATGCGAAAACACGCGACACGCTTTCGCCGCTGATCGAGGATGCGTCCATACGTGATTGGCTGGTGCAGGCGACCGAGCCGCTGGGCTGACAGATGGGTCCTAAAGCCCGAAAAGGCGGCGGCAGATCATGACCGCGATCCAGCCTGCGGCCAGCATGACGAGGCCTGGTCGGTAGAGCGCCACTGCGAGCGCGACCAGCATCGCGATCTTGACGTCCCAGCCACCGGTAAAGAAGGATGGTGCCACCAGTGTCGTCAAGACGGCGGCCGGTACCGCGTTGAGCGCCGCCTCCATGCGGGGCGGGATCGCCTTCATGCGTGTGATCAGAATATAGCCGCCGAAACGGGTGACATAGGTGGCAATTGCGGCCGCGAAAATCACAAGCAGGGTGCCGGTGTCGAAAAACTCGTCCATCGTCAGCCTTCAACATCACTTGTTGCGGCCACTTTCTTCACAGGTGCGAGCGTCGCAACAAGGATGCCGGCAGCCGCGCCGAGGCTTACATGCCAAGGGGAGCCTACGAAGTGAAACGCCGCGATTGAGCCCAATGCGCTTGCAACGACAATCGGGGCAAAGCCCGGGCGCTGGCGAAAGGCAAGCACCATGCCGAGAAAATAGACTGGCAGGAGGATATCGATGCCGATCGAAGCCGGATCGCCGATCATGCGTCCGAAAAAGGCTCCGATCATTGTCGAAAGGATCCAGCAGACATAGACCACAAACCCGAATCCCAGATACCATCGCAGCGTTATCTTGTGTCCGCCTTCACCGCGACGGACACTTTCCGCAAAGACCGGATCCACAAGAAGGAAGAAGGCCAGCGCTTTTGCAGGGAGCGTGTAGTGGCGGATATATTTGGCAATTGCCGCCGAATAGAGGATGTGACGGAAATTGACGGCAAAGACCGATAAGACGACGAGCCATGGTTCGACACGCTGGCCGAAAAGTTCGATTCCAACGAGCTGGCTGGCGCCGGCGTAGACCGTAGCGCTCATCAGTACCGCCTCAAAAAAGGTGAGGCCATTGTCAATTGCAACGGCGCCAAAAAGGACACCGAAAGGCGAGGATGACAGCGCAATGATGGCACCGCACCGCAGGCCCTCTTTGAGTTCGTGATCGTACATGGAAAGTCCTTGCGTCGGCCCAGCCTTTAGGTGTCAAGGCGAACAGACGCAATTCAATTGGTCTGATCTATTGATCGATTCTCTTGAAGTATCGCGTAACTGCTAATGCGGCAACCTGGCTGGATGCTTCAATCCTTCAGGATCTGGCGGCTTTTCACAATGCCGACGCCGTTTGCCCGCATTTCCTCGATTGCCGCCTTGACGCCTTTCGGGTCAATGCCGCGACTGGCGTCCTCAATGAAGCAGATCTGTACACCCGGCAGCATCTCGACTGCATCGAGCGCCGAAAACCTGACGCAATAATCCGTCGCCAGTCCGCAGATATCGAGTTCCCTGATCTGCTGCGCCCTCAGATAGTCCGCAAGCCCGGTTGTGGCTGCCTGGTCGTTGTCCCTGAAGGCTGAATAGCTGTCGATGGCCGGGTTTTCGCCTTTTTGCTGAATATAGTCGATTTCGTCGACCTTGAGGTCGGGATGAAATTCCGCATCTGGCGTTTCTTGCACGCAATGATCCGGCCACATCATCTGTGGCCTGTCGCACAGCCTGCCCATCTCGAACGGCTGCTTGCCAGGATGCTGGGAAGCGAAACTTCCATGGTTTTGCGGATGCCAGTCCTGGGATGCGACAATCACATCATAGCCACCCTCCTCGATAAGGCGGTTGGCGATGGGGACGACCTTGTCGCCGTCGGGAACCGCCAGGTTACCACCCGGGCAGAAGCCGTTCTGGATATCGACCAGCAACAGGGCCTTCATGACGCATTCTCCTTTCACGAACCTTCAAGGCGATTAAACACCTTTCGGCATGGGGCGGACAAGCCTTCGATATTCCGGTTGCCGGAAAAGCCATGCATGGTCGATGAGGCAGGCTACGGCAGAAGCGACGTCGTCGACCAGATTGGCCCGCTTCTTTCCTCGTCCTTCAGGCTCGCGGATCCGAAATGATATCGCAGACCTGCAAGAATGCTGTGGTTTTTCTCCTTGCCGATCGAGATGCCCGAAACCGATGGTTCCCATTCATCATATCGGTAACCGACAAAAAGGGACGCGGGAATGATGTCGGGACGGTAGTTCGCAACCGCCTTGAACGTTCGAAGATCAAGATCCAGGTCGGCATAGGAAAGGCGATGCAGCGCTCCTTCCACGTCGATACGAACATTGTCGGCCATGAAATAACGATAACCCAGACGGCCCATCAGATGATCGGCGTCATCGCCCGTCCAGCTTGCCTGACCGTAGCCCAGTTGTCCGTAGGCCGTGCCTATTTCATTGAACCATGCAGCTTCTATGCCGGCCATCTTGTCCGTCACGTCGGAATTCAGATTGGTCACGCCCGTATTGTCGAACAGGTCAGGTCCGATCCTGGACAGTTGCCCGAATACGCCAACCGCGTAATCCTGTGTCGGTCGCAGATAGACATGTCCGGTGCCCGACAGCTGTTTGAAATCGAAGTCCTCTACATCCGTGCGACGGTAGTCGATATCGCCCTGGATGTTGAGCCCGTTGCCCGCGTCGTAGTTGGCAGAGCCACGCAATGCCCACGACTGGTTGTCCAGATCAAAGATGTCAGTTGTGCCCTTGTTGAACGAGCCTTCAACATAGCCTGCGAATCCACCGATCCCGACAGGTGTGGCCATCTCGTTGACATAGGCTGGCGCGGGAATTTCACTTCCAGTGGCCGGCGCAAACATATCGGCAGCACTCACCGTCGATGCAATCGACGACAACGACAACGCACAGATTGAAAATTTCTGCAAAACATACCCCCTGTCAAAAATCCCTTTAGGAATAATAGCAATCGAAGGTTAACCATAAATTTCCATTAATGCGTGCATGAACGATTCGCGCCATGTTCTTGCCATATTCCGGCTAAATTTCCGGCAGTTTTGCCCCTTAGAGCGATTGCTTCAATTTGGGGCGTCGCGTAAAGATATTGGTTACCATATTTCGGCATTCTCTAAACAAGTCGCCGGGCAACAGGCAGTCGAAGGACAGCTTGCCCAACGAATGTGAGCATGGTCGCAACTGCGGCTTTGGCAGAATGACTAGGTAACGCGTATCATGGTGCTAGAGATCGACACGTTCGACACCGCCCCCGTTTCAACAGGACCCAGGCGACGCAGGCGAAATTCCCGACTGGGGTTTGCCGCGCGGATGATTTTTGGTGCCGCAGCCCTTGGAGGCGTGTGGCTCTTTGCAGCCACGACGACAGTCAGCAGCCTTTCGCCGTCTTACTCGGCACCGGAAAAACCTGAATTCACTGTTGCCCTCTCGCTCAAGCCGGTCGTTTCGCATGAAACGGTTGAAGCAGAGGCAAAGACGGATCCACTCCTCAAGATCAACAAGTTTTCCCGTCTCTACCAGCAACCTGCTGCCCCGAAGGCCACACGCCTTGAAGGTGCACAGCTTGCAGCACTCAAGGCAAAACGTCCCGACGGTGAGGTGGTCGCCGCAGCACTTGGCAGTGTTCTGGCAAGTGAGGAGATCTTCGCCAGCCTCGACGAACGTCGTTTAAAGACGCATGCCGACGCCATCAAGACGGCGTTAGGGGAGGCGCTCAACCAGACGATTGCTCTGGCACCGCGCATCGAGCCGGATGAACCATCGGCGTTCGTCACCGCCTCCATTCCACAGGATTTGGGGACAGACGAGGTGCTTTCCGATGAAGGCGCTGTCGAACTTGCAACAATTGAGGCAGAAGAAGCAGGGCGTACCGCTGAGGTCGCCGCAATGCTGGACGATACACTTCCGGATGAGGGGCCATTGCCGATCTCGCGTCCAAACACAGCCATCGCCAAGCTTGCAAAGCCTGACACCGCGACAGCGACGGATGATGACGATGCGGCCGCACCAACGGTCCTCGCCTTCGCCAAGCCTGATAATCCTGTAAAGCCTTCGGCAAAGTCGATTCCGTGGCCGGATGTCGGCACAAAGAAGGTCGCGATCTACGATATCAGCAATGGCGTCGTGCACATGCCGGATGGCACCAGACTGGAGGCTCATTCCGGCATCGGCAAGATGCGTGACAATCCGAAATATACCCATGTCAAGATGAAGGGGCCAACGCCGCCAGGGACCTACAAGCTGTCCATGCGCGAAAAGCTGTTCCATGGCGTTGCCGCAATCCGTCTGACATCTGTCGATGGCAAGCACCCGCAGGGACGGACCGGCCTTCTGGCCCACACCTATCTCCTGCGTTCAAGGCCGGGTGACAGCCACGGTTGCGTCGCCTTCAAGGATTACGACAAGTTCCTGTCAGCTTTCCGTCGCGGCAAGATCACCCATATGGTGATCGTACCGGAATACAATGGAAGGCTTCCTCGCAAGAACAACAACCTGCTCGTCAAGCTTTTCGGGGGGCGTGACGCCTGAACGTCATCTAGCCGAGAAGATCTCGGGCTGCAGCCATGAAGATGCGCGCACCGACGGGGATCAGGCCGTCGGGATAATCGTAGTTCGGGCTGTGGAGTGCCGGGTGATCCTCACCAACACCAATGAACAGCATTGCCGATTTCGAGATGGTGCCAAAGCGGCCGAAATCCTCCGAGCCGCGAAATGTTTCTCCCGGTTCATGGGAAATGGCCTCGGCATCAAGGGCCTTTCGCAAGACCTGAACCGCATCAGGATCATTGTCGCAATGCCCGAAGATGTCGTGGTAGCTCAGTTCGACCGTCAGCCCATCGGCAAGTGCTGCCTGCCGGATCAAAGCTTCAGCCGCGTCTACGAGTGATTGCATCTGATCATCGGTCATTGTGCGCAGCGTCACCCAGACCTCGCCATTGGCAGGGGCAATACCGAAGGCCTCTTCCCCGAGGGTCGCGTGGGTAATGGTTGCAAGCGTGAAGTCGCCGGCTTCAAGGCTTCCACCGCTCAGGTCCTTCAATGCCGGCATCAGGGTGGCGATCGCACGCATGGGCGAGATCCCCGTCTCCGGTGTGGAGGCATGGGCCGTCTTGCCGGTGAGACGCACCTTCAGACCGCGTGACGCGCAGTTGGCGATACCGTCCTTCAGCCAGACGTGGCCAAAGGGCAGGCCAGGCATATTGTGGAGCGAAAGTGAGTAGTCCGGCTCGATTTCGCAAAACCGTGGATCGGCGATTACCGCCTTTGCCCCGGCTCCGGTCTCTTCCGCCGGCTGAAATAGCAGGATGGCGCGCCCGCAGGCGGGTCGTTTTTTGGAAAAGCCGCGTGCGAGAGCGGCCATCGTTGCCATATGTCCGTCATGGCCGCACATGTGGCCCTTGCCGGGAAGACGAGACCGATATGGAAGATCATTGATTTCCTCGATCGGCAGTGCATCGAGTTCGCAACGGAAAAGGACGCTCGGACCGGCATTTTCCCCCTCGAAGATGAACGCGGTGCCTGTGCCGCCAAGCCCGGAGATCACCTTGTCTGGCACCGTGCCGGCAAGAAATGCCTGTACTTCTGCAGAGGTGGCGATTTCTGCGCCGGAAATCTCGGGCATGGCGTGAAGCTTCTGGCGCCAGGCACTCAACTCGATAACGTCGTGGTCGGTCAGAAACATTCGGGCAGCCCCCCTCGCGTGCTGAATGGATTTCAAGAGACGTAGCGTGCGGGCGGGGGCTGTGCAACTATAGTGAATACGCTTCAGTGATTAAGAGAGACAAGGTTGTTGAAGATGTCCATGACCTTGCCGTTTTCCGCTGCGTAGCGAAGCGGCTTGCAGCGCTCGACCACAATCTCGCTCGCGCCGGGTTCCTTCGTCAAGATGTCGATGACCTCCTCGACGAAATCTTCAAGTGGCATGGCAGCAGGATCATTGGCCTGTCGGTCACCCATTAAGCCCGTGCGGACATAGGGTGGGACGATTTCGATCACATCGACGCCGGTGTCCTTCAATTGATGGCGAAGAGACATCGAATAGGCGTGGATTGCGGCCTTGGTCGCCGAATAGGTTGGCGTCGTTGCAAGCGGGACGAAGGCGAGGCCGGAGGAAACCGTCAGGATCGTGGCCTGCGGCCGGGTTTGAAGGTGGGGCAGAAGATGAGCCGTCAAGCGGATGGGTCCAAGCAGGTTGGTGGAAATCGTTTCTTCCGCAGTCGCCAGGCTATCCGGTGCACTTGAGAGATCCTCATGCTTCATGATGCCGGCGCTGTGAAGGATGACGTTGACATCCGGATGTTCACGGACAAGCCAGCCTGCAAACTGCCTGATGTCGTCTGGGTTGCCGATATCAAGCGTTTTTGACGTGACGCCGGGATTTGCTGCAACGACTTCGGCGAGCACTTCCTTTCGCCGACCCGTGATGATCACCTTGTTGCCGAGATGATGAATGGCCTCGGCCAGAGCGCGTCCGATACCCGAACCGCCACCCGTGACGAGGATCGTGTTGCCGGTCATTTCCATGGAATATTTCCTTCTTCCTGTTGCATGGTCGAAAGATATGGATCATGGTTTCTATTGGAAAGAAGGCACTTTAAAGTTCTATACGAACCGAATGGAGAGTAACTGCATTGCAAGGCATTTCCGGAGAAAAATTTGTTGGAGAGCCTCGGGATATTCCTGACATTGTCGATCCCGAAATTGAAGAACTGGTGCGAGGCATCATCGGCCAGGTCGCTGACAAGTGGACGATGCTGATCCTTGAGGTTCTGGAGGATAACGGAACGCTCCGCTTCACCGAGGTTGGTCGCCATGTCGGTGGTATCAGTCAGAAGATGCTGACAAAGACATTGCGTGAGATGGAGCGCGACGGCCTTGTAACACGCACGGTTCACCCGGTTATTCCGCCGCATGTGGACTACACGCTCACCGAACTCGGACACAGTCTTGGTGAAGCCTTTTGTGGGGTGTGGATCTGGGCTGAAAAACACCATGAGACGATCATGAAGGCACGTGCTGCCTTCCACGAACGGCAACGCTAGCTAGGCAACCGTTGCCGTTCGAGGGCTGCCGTTATCAGGTTTTGAACCTGATGGCCCACAGTCTGAAATTGTCAGCGGGAAGACCCTGCTTTTTTAGAAACTTGATCCGCGGTCTTGGGTGATGGCGAAGGTTCTTGCCCTTTTCGCTCACGCCTGTGCGCCTCAGGCCCGGCGACGATAATGCCAGACTTGTTTTCGTCACCTGGTTTTTCTTTCTTGTCGTCTTTTTTGAAGTCGTCGGCTTTAGCCATGATTGTCAATCCTTTACTGCGACACGCAGACTAAACGCTGTCGAACAAGGCTGGTTCCGAAACGGTCAAAAAGGTACGCATCGCAGTCGGAAAATCATCCGCGGGCCGATGCCGCCATCCGTTATGTCGCAGTCATTGATATGGACGTGTGAACCGGCAAAACAATTGCAATAGTGCAGGGCGCTCGTCTGAGAGTTCATGGAATGCTCGACTGACTGCCAGTTCAAACGGCCCGCCGGACACCCCGCAGATTTCTCAAGAATGTTCATGGCGCCCCGGCACTGGTGGAAAAATCACAAGGAGGTCTTCTCGTCGTGACCGCCACCAAGCCGTGTAACCGCAAGGCGTTTCGGGGCAGCAGCGTCCATGAGGTCAGACGGCTTCAACGAAGCCATCCAGGACCCGTTTCTGGCCCGCCTTGTCGAAGTCGATCGTCAGCTTGTTGCCATCGATACCAGCGATGTTGCCATTTCCGAACTTAATGTGGAAGACACGGTCACCGACGGTAAACTTCGAGGGTGTGCTGGCCACGGATTTTGCCACCAGTTCGCCATCGATGGTGCGACCACGTGGTCCGGCTTCACCATAACCGATGCGTTCGACCGCATGACCGGATCGGGTTCCCCAGTTGTCCCGCGTGGCACTGGTCTGATTGGCCTTTGCCCGCTTCCAGCCGGGTGTGGAATAGGAGTTGGCGAAGGGATCGGCGCTGTCGAACCGTGATTGTCCATAGCCGCCACGTCCGCCATAACCGCCGTAGCTGGTATCGGATGCCGCGATGTCGATATGATCTGGCGGCAATTCATCGAGGAAACGTGATGGCATGGTCGACTGCCACAGGCCGTGGATGCGCCGGTTGGAAACAAACCATATATGACAGCGATGTTTTGCACGCGTGATGCCGACATAGGCGAGACGCCGCTCTTCCTCCAGCCCTGAACGCCCACCTTCGTCAAGCGCACGCTGATGTGGAAACAGGCCTTCTTCCCATCCAGGAAGAAAGACGGTGTCGAATTCCAGTCCCTTGGCAGAATGCAGTGTCATGATGGAAACGGCATCGAGCTCTTCGTTCTGCTCGACATCCATGACCAGTGAAACATGCTCCAGGAAGCTGCGCATCGATTCGAACGCTTCCATCGACCGGATCAGTTCCTTCAGATTTTCCAGCCGCCCGGGAGCCTCCGCCGACTTGTCGTTCTTCCACATGTCGGTATAGCCGGATTCTTCGAGTATCTGCTCGGCAAGCTCTATATGAGGAGTCGATTCAAGCTTCTGGCTCCAGTTCCTGAAGTTCTGGACAAAGTCGAAGAGAGCCTTGCGCGCCTTCGGCTTAAGCTCATCTGTCTCGATGATTTCGCTTGCCGCGGCCAGCATGGGTATGTCGCGTGCACGGGCGTAATCGTGCAGATGGCGCACAGTGGCATCGCCAAGGCCACGCTTCGGCGTGTTGATGATCCGCTCGAAGGCGAGATCGTCGGCCGACTGGCAGGTCAGCCGGAAATAGGCCATCGCGTCACGGATCTCGAGGCGCTCGTAGAAGCGGGGTCCGCCAATGACCCGATAGTTGAGGCCGAGCGTGACAAAGCGGTCTTCGAACTCGCGCATCTGGAAGGAGGCGCGCACGAGGATTGCCATGTTGTTGAGATCGTGTTTGCGGCCGTCGGCATCACCACGTTGAAGACGCTCTATCTCTTCGCCGACAGCCCGGGCTTCCTCTTCCGAATCCCAGGCCGCGTGGACCTGCACCTTCTCGTCATCGGGGCTGGTACGGTCGGTAAACAATGTCTTTCCGAGCCGACCTTCGTTATAGCTGATGAGATGACCTGCCGCGCCGAGGATATGTTCTGTCGAGCGGTAGTTGCGCTCCAGCTTGATGACCCTGGCACCGGGAAAATCCTTCTCGAAGCGCAAGATGTTGTCTACTTCCGCGCCACGCCATCCATAGATCGACTGGTCATCATCGCCGACGCAACAGACGTTCTGGGCAACCCCCTTTTGTCGTTGGGCAAGCAGCCGCAGCCACATGTACTGCGCCGTGTTGGTATCCTGGTATTCGTCAACGAGGATGTAGCGGAAGCGATCATGATACTCCTTGAGGATGTCCGGGTTTTGACGAAACATCGCGACCGGATGCAAAAGAAGATCGCCAAAGTCACAGGCATTCAAGGTCTTCAGGCGGTTCTGGTAGGCGGCATAAAGCGCACGTCCCCGGCCATTGCCAAAGGCGCGGGCATCACCTTCAGGAATATCCTTCGGCAGGAGGCCCTTGTTCTTCCAGCCATCAATCAGTGCGGCAAACTGGCGTGCCGGCCAGCGCTTGTCATCCAGTTCTTCTGCCTGGATCAACTGCTTGATAAGCCTGATGACATCATCGGTATCAAGGATGGTGAAATTGGAGCGCAGGCCCACAAGCTCCGCGTGGCGGCGCAACAGCTTAACGCCGATCGAATGGAAGGTCCCGAGCCACGGCATTCCCTCGACAGCGCCCCCGACAAGCACCCCGATCCGCTCCTTCATCTCGCGAGCTGCCTTGTTGGTGAAGGTAACCGCAAGGATCTGGCTGGGATAGGCACGTCCGGTTGCAAGAATGTGGGCGATGCGGGTTGTGAGGACCCGTGTCTTGCCGGTACCGGCACCAGCCAGGACCAGAAGCGGGCCATCCAGTGTTTCCACTGCCTGCCGTTGCTCGGCGTTGAGCCCGTCAAGATAATCAGGATTGCTGCGCGCCTGATCACGGGCGGCCATGGCACGCGCAGCAATCCCGGAGCCTCCACCTCGAGGCGCCACGGGTGTTTGCGATGCGCGGCGGGGATCCGGTTCTTCGTCGAAGAACGGTATGTCATCGAAACTGTCAGTCATCCGGCCAATGTAGCGATTCGGGCCCGAAAGACCAGACGCGATATTGTGCATTCATGTATTCCCAATGCGGATAAATCGCATTTGCGAAGGGGTTGCCGGGAAGCCGGAATGCCACTTAGAGTTCTGCTTTCGTTTTCGCTCCGTCATGTTGTGTCGCGAAATTGTCGCAAACGTCCAGATGACGGCCTGGGACATGCATTTGAAGGAGGCGTGGGCACGACTTCGCTGTGAAATTATCGTGAAATACTGCGAAGTTACGAAACGGTAACGTGGCTTGCGCGAATTAAGTGTATATTTGGCTGCAAGATACCGGCCGACGCGCCGCCACCGGAGTAACTATATGCGCATCTGGAAGCAGATACTGGTCAGCTCGGCGATCATCGTTGCAGCTCTCTGTCTTTGGATATTCTTCATCCCCAGTGCCGCAGAGACGCTCGCACGCATGGGTGTTCCCGAGCCGGTTGTTGCAGCGCTCCGCTCGCAACCTGTCGATGACGATGGATCCCGCTCTGGCGGCAACAACACTCGCGATGCAAGAGGCTCAGGCGGAAAGGCGACACTGGTCGCCATCAGTCCGGTCCTGGTCGGAACCGTTAATGACCGGCTGAATGCGATCGGCAGTGCTGAAGCCATTCAGACCGTTGTGGTGATGCCGCAGGCGACAGGAACCATCGAGGAAATTCTGGTCAGGGCCGGAGAAAAGGTGACCAAGGGCCAGGTGCTTGCGCGTCTTGATCGCGACGAGCAGCTGATCGAGCGTGACCGCGCCCAGGTCGGCCTGCGGATGGCGACGGAAAAATCGGCCTCGCTCAGCAATCTGCGCTCTGTCTCGCGCCTTGACGTTCTCGATGCGCAGATTGCCGAGGAGACTGCCAAACTTGCGCTTGCGACCGCCGAGCTCAATCTGAAACGGCGCGATATCGTTGCCCCGATTGACGGCGTGACGGGAATTGTTGCTGTCAATGTCGGTGACAATGTCACCACCCAGACAAGCATCGTTCCAATCGATGACCGTTCCTCCATTCTGGTGGATTTCTGGGCACCGGAACGCTACGCCCAGGCAATTTCGCTCGGCCATCGGGTCGAAGCGGCATCCATTGCCCGTCCAGGCGATGTCTTCAGTGGCACCGTCCATGCCATCGACAATCGCGTGGATCCGGCAAGCCGGACACTGCACATCCGTGCCCGTGTCGACAATCCGGATGATGTCTTGCGCGCGGGCATGTCCTTCAGTGTTGCCATGAGATTTCCCGGTGACAGTTTCCCCGCGGTCAATCCGCTTGCCGTGCAATGGGATGCCGAAGGCTCATTTGTCTGGCGCGTGGTCGACGACAAATCCGAAAAGACCCGCGTGCGCATCATACAGCGCAACCCGGACATGGTGCTTGTCGACGGCCAGCTCGAAACTGACGACGTCGTGGTAACGGAAGGCCTGCAGCGCGTTCGCGAAGGGGCCGATGTCCGCGTCGCCGGGGCACGCGATACGCGCGAGGTTGCCAGTCAATGACGACCTCGCAAGCGCCCACGAGCCAGAAGGCCCCCGGTCAAAGCTTTACCGCCCTGTTTGTGCGACGGCCGATCCTTGCAGCCGTCTTAAATACGCTGCTTGTCGTTGCCGGCCTCGCCGCACTGTTCGGGGTCGAGATCCGTGAACTGCCGGATGCCGACCGGCCGGTCATTTCGGTCCGCACGAACTATGATGGCGCAGCTCCGCAGACGATCGACCAGGAACTGACGCAGGTTATCGAAGGTGCCGTGGCACGTGTGAGCGGCATCAAGTCGATTTCGTCTGAATCGCAGCTCGGGTCGAGCCGTGTGACGCTGGAATTTACCGACAGTGCCGATCTTGCGGTTGCCGCCAATGATGTTCGTGACGCGCTAGGACGCATCACAAATCAGCTGCCCGACGATGCCGACGAACCCCGCATCGTCAAGGCGGATAGCGATTCCCAGGCGATCATGCGCCTCGCGATCACGTCCAGTACGCTGACCATGGAAGACCTGACGCTCCTCGTCGACAATGAGGTGGCCGACCGGCTCGCCGCCGTCGACGGCGTCGCGGACGTTCAGATCTATGGCGACCAGGAAAAGATCTTTCGCGTCGACATCAATCAGGCCTCGCTTGCAAGCAGAGGCCTTACCGTTGGTGACATATCGAGCGCATTGTCGACCGCTGCACTCGACGTGCCTGCCGGCTCGCTTGAAAGCCGCACAACCAATATCGTGGTGCGCGCAACCGCCAACCTGACCACACCGGACGACTTCGAAAACGTTCTCATCAGGGACAATATCCGGTTGCGCGATGTCGCAACCGTGACCCTTGGCCCCGACGACGGGTCGACCGTTTTGCGATCCAATGGCGTGCAAGGTGTTGGTCTCGGCATCATCCGCCAGGCACAGTCGAATACACTCAGTATTTCCGATGGCGTGAAGGCGGCGGTCGCAGAACTGGCCGAAAACCTGCCAGAAGGCACGCATGTTGCCATCACGAGCAATGATGCCGTCTTCATCGAGGGTGCCCTGCACGAGGTGGAGATAGCCCTTGCATTGTCGGCGAGCATCGTTCTTGCCGTCATTTTCCTGTTTTTGCGCGACTGGCGCGCGACATTGATCCCGGCATTGACAATGCCGGTTGCCCTGATCGGTACGATCGTTGCCATCTATCTTGTCGGATTTTCGATCAATATCCTGACGCTGCTTGCCATCGTGCTTGCGACCGGTCTCGTCGTCGATGATGCAATCGTGGTGCTCGAAAACATCGTGCGTCGGCGCGCAGAAGGGATGGGACCACGTGCTGCGGCCGTTCTTGGCACCCAGCAGGTGTTTTTCGCTGTTGTTGCAACAACGGCGACACTTGCTGCCGTCTTTATCCCGCTTTCCTTCCTGCCCGGCCAGATGGGTGGCCTTTTTCGCGAATTCGGCTTCGTCCTGGCATTTGCCGTCGGCCTGTCCTCGGTTACCGCACTGACACTGTGCCCGATGCTTGCCTCGCGTATGCTGAGCAAGCCGATCGACGATCATGATCGTGGGCCACTTGGCTGGTTTGGCCGCAAGTTTGCAAGTTTTTATGCAGCTGCGCTGCAACGCTGCCTGAATGCTCCGCTCGTCGTCATCGTCGTTGCCGTTATCATTTCGGCGATCGCCTATGGGCTGTTTGGCCAGGTGCGCCACGAACTGACGCCGCAAGAAGACCGGGCCATGGTGATGATGCGCCTTTCCGCGCCGGAAGGTGTCAGCCTCGATTATACGCGTGACCAGATGCAAAGGGTCGAGGAGAACCTGCAGCCACTCAGGGATTCGGGTGAAATTGCCAGCATCTTTTCGATTTCTGGATATGGCAGCACGACCAATAGCGGCTTCATGGTGCTGACGCTTGCTCCGTGGGGTGAACGTGAGCGGACCCAGGACGAGATCGTCCAGGACATCAATGCCGCTGCCCAGAAGGTTCCGGCACTGCGCGGTTTTGCCATCCAGTCGAACAGCCTGCGCATCCGTGGTGCCGGTAACGGCCTGCAAATGGCAATGGTCGGCAGCGACCATGAAAAACTCACACAGGCGTCAATCCAGCTGGTTCACAAGATGGAAGACAGTGGACTGTTCGATACGCCGCGGCTATCGAACGAGCCGACGCAGGCCCAGCTTTCCGTTGTCATCGATCGTGAACGTGCCTCTGATCTCGGTATCGATATCACGGGCCTTTCTGCAGCGATGCAGGCGCTTCTGGAGGGGCGCTCGATCGTGGACGTGTTCATTGATGGTGAGGCGCTGTCGGTGGAGCTGACGTCAAATACGCAACCGATCGATGACCCGACGGATCTGGAAAACATCTTCCTCAAGGCGGGTGACGGCAAGATCGTGCCGATGTCGACGATTGCCACGCTTACCGAAGGCGCGGTGGCTCCGGAACTCAATCGCGAACAGCAACTGCCTTCAGTGTCATTTTCGGGCAACCTCAATGATGGTGTGACACTGGGAGAAGCAATCACGGCCGTCGAAGAGATGGCAGAGCCACTTCTGCCCGCCGGCGCGCGACTGATGCCGCTCGCCGAAGCTGCAACGCTTGAAGAAAATTCTTCGGGCATGCTGGTAACGTTCGGCTTTGCAATCGCGATCATCTTCCTGGTGCTTGCCGCACAGTTTGAAAGCGTGCTCTCATCGCTGATCATCATGTCCACGGTTCCGCTTGGACTTGCCTGTGCCGTCTTTACACTGATCCTTACCGGCAACAGCCTCAACGTCTACAGCCAGATCGGGCTCGTGCTCCTGGTCGGCGTCATGGCCAAGAACGGGATCCTGATCGTCGAATTTGCCAATCAGCTTCGTGATCGCGGGGCAGGGGTGCGTGAGGCAATCGAACAGGCCTGCAGTATTCGCCTGCGGCCTGTCATGATGACGATGATCGCAACCGTCATCGGTGGATTGCCGCTGGTATTGGCGCAAGGGGCAGGTGCAGAGGCCCGCATCGCCCTTGGCTGGGTCATTGTCGGCGGGCTGGGGCTGGCAACCGCCGTGACACTTTTCATTACCCCTGTCGCCTATCTGCTGATAGCCCGCTATGCCAAGCCGCATGTCCATGAGGAACGGCGACTCCATGACGAGATTGCAACCGCAATTCGCAAGCAGGCGAACGAAGACGACGATCGGCCCTTGCTCGCCGCCGAATAGCCCCGCTACAGGCCCTTGACGTGATTGAGGGCAGGCTCCATTCGCCGGGAGCCATGATGTGTTGGAGCGCTGTCCGGTTTTTCGTGTCAACCAGGATGGTCGCTTCCGCGATTGCCGCAGCAAAACGTTTCTTAGCCTTCGCGGTTCTGGACAAAATGCCGGCTGTCGCCTAACCAAATGACGGTTTCACAGGCAGGAGAATGCGATGGCAATGAAGGACGTCAGGCCGGGTCACCGGAATGAGGAGGGGATCGCCAAGGCGCTTTTGATCCTGAGTGAGGCATTCGGCGATCGGTTCCAGGCCGGTCAGTCATTTCGTGAGCAGCATGCCCACACAACGACCTACCTTCCGGCGCAACTGCCCGATGCCGTCGTCTTTGTCGAAACGTCCGATGACGTGAAGACCGTGGTCAAAACCTGTGCTGCCTGCAAGGTACCGGTCATCCCGTTTGGAACGGGATCATCGCTCGAAGGGCAGATCAATGCCCCAAGCGGCGGTATCTCCATTGATTTCAGCCGGATGAACAGAGTTCTCGAAGTCAATACTGAGGATCTGGATGTCGTTGTCGAACCCGGCGTCACACGTGAGCAACTGAATTCCGAGCTGCGTGCAACCGGCCTGTTCTTCCCGATCGATCCTGGTGCCAATGCCTCGATTGGCGGCATGACGGCCACGCGCGCCTCCGGTACCAATGCAGTCCGCTACGGGACGATGAAGGACAATGTCCTGTCGCTTTGCGTGGTGACCGCCAATGGCGAGGAAATCCAAACGGCGCAACGGGCCCGCAAGTCGTCGGCTGGCTATGACCTGACACGACTTTTCGTCGGTGCCGAAGGCACGCTTGGCGTCATAACGTCGATTACACTTCGTCTGCAGGGCATACCGGAGAAAATCGGGGGTGGCATCTGCGCCTTTCCATCCGTCAAGGCGGCCTGCGACGCCGTCATCATGACGATCCAGATGGGCATCCCCGTCGCGCGTATCGAACTCCTTGATGAAATGCAGATACGTGCCTGCAACGCATATTCCGGTCTTTCCTATGCGGAAAGGCCAACCCTGTTCGTTGAATTCCACGGCACCGAGGAAACCGTCCGGCTGCAGTCGGCACAGTTTTCCGAGATCGCTGCGGAATGTGGCGGAGATGACTTCAGTTTCACCCAGAATGCGGAAGAACGCAGCCGTCTGTGGAAGGCACGCCACGATGCCTACTGGGCCTCGCGGGCGCTTGCGCCTCATCTCAACGGCCTGTCGACCGATGTATGCGTTCCGATTTCGCGGCTTGCGGACTGTGTGGTCGCCACGCAGGAGGATATAGCCGAGCATGCGTTCCTGGCGCCGATTGTCGGTCACGCCGGCGATGGCAATTTCCATGTCCTGCTTCTTTTCGACGACAAGGATCCCGATGACGTGGTGCGTGCAGAAGCATTCGTTGCCCGTCTCAATGCCCGTGCCCTTGCCATGGGAGGAACGTGTACCGGTGAACACGGTATCGGCCAGGGCAAGATGGCTTTCCTGGAGCAGGAGTTGGGAGGGGCCGTTGATCTGATGCGGTCGATCAAGACAGGTCTCGATCCTGACAACATCTTCAACCCGGGAAAGATCTTTTCTTCGCCGGCCTGATGCTCCCGGATCCTTGACTTGCCTATGGCCCGGATGGAACTAGTCTTTTCCTGAGTATGGGAGAAACGCGGTGCTTGGACGCATCCTCTTGACGTTTGGCGGGGTTCTGGTGGTGGCACTTTTTTCCGCCCTGTTTGCCCCCTTCTTCGTGGACTGGACCGATTTCAGGGTTCAGTTCGAGGAGCAGGCAAGTCATATCCTGGGCAAGAAGGTCGTCGTGCATGGGGCGGTTGACGCACGGATTTTGCCTTTCCCTTCGGTGACACTGCATGATGTGCGGGTTGGTCAGGATCTGGATGGTCAGCCGCAACTGCACGCAGAGCGCTTTTCCATGGACATGGAGCTTGCACCTTTTCTGTCGGGTGAGGCCCGCATTTTCGAGATGCGGATCGAAGAGCCGAAAGCCAGGATCCGCATCCTCAAGGACGGTACGCTCGACTGGATGCGCGGCAGCAAGGCGTCCATACCGGCACGCACGGTCGTGCTTGAGGATCTCCATGTCACCGATGGCACCATCGAGCTGATCGATGAACAGACAGGGCGAACGCGCCAGTTGACAAACCTGTCTGCCGATTTTTCTGCCGGATCCCTTGCCGGTCCGTGGAGGGGGGGTGGCCATGCGGTCCTGGACGGTAAGGGAGCATCCTTCAATCTGTCCACGGGCGAAGCGGATGCGGCAGGTCAGCGGGTGTCGCTGCGGCTTCGCCTGCTGCCAGATGATGCATCTGTTGCCGTCAACCTGGAAGGAAGCCTTGCGCTCGCCGATGCCCGGGCCGGTTATGATGGCAAGTTCACACTCGACTTCCTGCAGGAAGAAGATGAGAGCGAACCGGTCGATGCACCGCCGCCATCGCCCAGGCTGAAGGGCAGTTTCGAACTGACAAATGAGCGTATCCGCGTGCCCGACTACCGGCTGGAGGTCGGCGCCCTCGACGACCCCTATGTCGTCACTGGAGAGGCAACACTCGATACGGGTGACAATCCGGAGTTTCTGTTGATCGCAGAGGGCCAGCAGATCGATGTCAACAGGCTCGGGACAGGGGCGCGCGCAAAGACAGGACGTGATGCAGCAGCGTCTGCACAACGCCGCATCCAGGCGGTGATCGATGTCGCGTCACAGATTCCAATCCCCCAGGTGCCGGGGCGTGCAAGCTTCAGCCTGCCAGCGGTTGTCGCAAACGATACGACAGTGCGCGATATCCGCATCGATGTCCAACCGGCGGGGCGCGGATGGACCGTCGACAGTTTCAACGCAACCCTGCCAGGGCGTACAAAGATCGAGGCGAAGGGAGCGCTGATACTCGACGATAATGCCTCCTTTGTCGGTGACATGCTGCTTGCTTCCAATCAACCGTCGGGCCTCGCCGTCTGGCTGTCGGGCAGGGTCGATCCGGCTATTCGGCAATTGAAGACAGCCGGTTTTTCAGCCCGCGTGAACCTCACCCGCGCGTTGCAGCGTTTCGAGAACCTGGAACTGGCAATCGGGCCGGCAACCCTCAAAGGCAGTGTCGAACGCCAGCATGTGGAGGGCTCCGTTCCTTCACTGACGATGAACCTTGCCGGCGACGAAATCGACTTCGATGCCATGCGGGCGCTGGCGTCTTTGATTACCGGCCATGACGCGGGGCAGCAGATGCTGGATCATGTCGTTGCAGCCAATCTGAAGGCCGAACGCTTTACCGCCTTAGGCGTTGCTGCAGAAGATGTCGACACGGTTTTCACCCTGTCGGAAGGGGCCCTTTCACTCGAACATCTCTCCATCGGTGACCTGGCTGGAGCAGCGGTTGATGCGCAAGGTCGCCTGGAAGGCTCGCTGCTTTCCTATTCGGGTGAGGCAACTGCAACATTGAAGGTCGGGGATCCGGAACATTTCCTGGCAATGTTGCGTGACCGTCTGCCGCCGCATCCGCTTCTGGAAGATCTTGCCGGAAACGCCCGCTGGTTCAAAGACACGGATTTGAAAGCCGATCTTCGCATCGGCAGTGGAAATGCCGGTCTTTCTGCACAGGTCAACGGCAGGTCGAATGGCACCATGCTTGAGGCGGCAATCAATCTGCCGGGCTTGTTCGACCTGACGGCTAAACATGCCCTGACGCTTTCAGCCAGTCTTGAAAATGAAGAAAGTGCCATTCTGTTGGGCCAGGCCGGCCTTGATCCGCTTCCGCTCGGACAGGATGGTGGAGGAGAACTGGTGATTGATATCGGCCAACAGGGTGAAGAGCCTGCGGCAGTCACTGTCACCTTCCAGACCGATCGTACACAATTTCAGGGTGAAGGCAGGTTTGTTCTCGGTGCAGGTGGTTTTGCAACGGGTGAGGGTGATTTCACCTTGCGCTCGCAAAACCTCGAGCCGTACCTCTTGATGAACGGTATCGGCATTCCCCAGTTCGGAACCGGGCTTCCGGTCCGCCTCGCTGCCAATGTTGCGGTTACGTCGCAAGCCATCCGGTTTGACAATGTTGACGGTGACGTTGCCAATAATGCGCTTTCAAGCGACAGCCTTGTCATCGATCGAAGCGCGCCAGGCTTTTCGGTGGCAGGCGATCTTTTAGTGGATACAGTGGATCTTGCGTGGCTGGGTGAGGCAGCATACGGCTTGCTTACCGATCCCGGGACAGGTGCGCTGTCGCAAAAGCCGTTCTCGATGCCGATCTTTGGCAGGGCGGAAGCGCAGCTCAAGCTGCATGCCAAGACATTTCGTCCTGGTGTTTTTGGTCCTGTGACGGACTTTACGGCCTCGATTGTGCATCGCAACGGGGCCATTCAGATCGAAGATGCAAGTGGGGCCTGGCTGGGTGGGCGTCTTGACGGGCGCCTTGCCATGTCGAATGGCGAAGGACACGGCATCTTTCAGACCAGCTTGAGTATCGAGGATGGCAATCTCGCACCGATGATGTGGTCCGATGGTGAGACGAAGGTGGCGGAGGGCCGTTTTAATATGGTCATTGCGGTCGAAGCGACGGCAAAGACCCCGGCCGAGCTCCTGGCCTCGCTCAATGGTTCCGGCGAACTGTCGATTTCGGATTTCACTGCCTATGGCATGGATCCTGCTGCACTGCCGGCAATCCTGTCGGAAATCGACAAGATTGAAGGCGAGGTGACCGAAGAAAAGGTGCGTCCGATTGCCGAAAACCTTGTCCGGCGAGGGCAGGCAGCCATCGGAACTGTAACCGTGCCACTCACCATTACCGACGGTGAGGTGCGAGCACAAAACGTTGCGGCGACCGCCGGAAGCAGCCGGCTTGTCGGTCAGGCTAGGATCGACCTTCTCAACCAGGCTTTGCGTGGTGATCTGGCGATGACCTTTGATCCCGGCAAGGAAGGCGGTGCCGGCGGCACGCCCATGGTGCGCTTTGCATTTGCAGGAGATGTTGCCGATCCGCAAGTGGGTTTCGACGTCATGGCGCTCACGAACTTCCTGTCGCTTCGCGCATTCGAGCAGGAACGCCGTCGCGTCGAGATATTGCAGGCGAGCGTCCTCGAAAAGCAGCGCTTGCGGCGCGAGGTCATTCTTTACCGTTCACTTGCCGCGAAACGCCAGGCAGAAAAGGAAAAGGCAGAGGCCGAAGAACGGGCCCGGCTGGAGGAGGAACGGCGGCAGGCAGAGGCAGCGGCGGCGGCAGAGGCCGCACGGGAAAGAGCCGAAGAGAGGGCTGTCGAACAACAACGCGAAAATTCACGACCGGAACCCATGCTGAACATTCCGTCACTGGATATGTTGCAACAGGACATCATGCCGCTCACCCCACCCCCCATTCATGGATTGCCGGGCGTCGCCCGCTAGTCTCGACTTGTCTCAGTCGGCTTCGGTCTTGTCCGAAGACTGCCGGGCCTGCAGCCATGCAAGGACATGGACCCTCAGAGCCGACGAAAGATTGCGCTCAGGAGCGCGATCGTCGTCTATCTCGGAGATCAGACCTGCAAGGCTGATCCTGCGTATTGCGGCGATCGTCTTCAACTCTTCCCAGAACTCATCCTCGAGGGAGAAGCTGGTGCGATGCCCATGCAATGTTGCGGAATGTTTGCGGATCACCAGCGCCTCCTCACATGAGTTAAAGCCTTGTCGACGGAGTCAGGCCCGATCGTCTGGTTTTTCCAGGCGGCCCTGGTCCAGCAGTTTTTCAACCTTGTCGTTAAGTGACTTCGTCAACGTCTTTTCTGCTTTCGCGCGGCCGAAGGTGAGGCGGTTTTGCTCGGCCTGCCTCTCCTTTTCGCTCCGCTTCTTCTTCTTCCTGAATTGCCGCAAGTTGACGATGTCGCCACTCATGGAAGCCTCCGGCAATCCTACTGCTTCTTGCGGAAGGAATCGAGCGAGACAACGGATGCCGGCTTCTTTTCCTCGCCTGATTCGGTCTCCGCGGCATCCTGCTTGGCTGCCGGTTCGACAGGAATCGCTGTGATTTCAGCAGCGGCTTGCTCTTCTTCTGCCATTGGTACCTCGAACTCGAGTTCGAAGTTTACCGACGGATCGTAGAAACCACGGACCGCGTTGAAGGGGATCACCAGGCGTTCCGGCGTGTCGGAGAAGGAAAGCCCGATCTCGAACTGCGTGTCCGAGACCTTAAGGTCCCAGAACTGATGCTGGACGACGATCGTCATCTGTTCCGGGTACTTTGCCTTCAGATGCTGAGAGATCCGTACCCCGGGTGCACCGGTGAGAAAGGTGATGAAGAAGTGGTGGTCTCCGGGAAGGCGGCCCGTTGCAGCGACTTCGCCCAAGACTTTGCGAATAACAGCGCGCAATGCATCCTGCGCCAAGATGTCGTAGCGGATATGATCCTGCCCCATACGGTTTGTCTCTCATTCCTGAATATTAGTCCGAAGCATGCTTATGCCATGTCAGACAAACGCGGGAAAGCGTTGGCTTGATGACCATTGTACATAATTTCTAAAAAAGGGAGAAGGTGGAGGTTTCTGTTGCCAGGTACCTCCGAACCCCGCCTTACGGGGCTAACCGCAAGGACTTAGAGCGGAATTCCCGCACCGCCATTAGGCAGCGAGAGCGTATTCCTTAGCGTTGTTGTCATTTGCAACTACACTTGTGACCCGATAACGGCGGTATCATGCCGAGCAAAAGTACGATCTTTACACCCTTGTCGATCCTATTTCGCCCCCATCAAAAGCCGGTCCGAACGGTAAGACCGGTTTTTGGTGGAGGCGCCGGGTACCGCCCCCGGGTCCAATAGGTTTATTCCATCGCCCATTTATTGCCATAGCCGGACAACAGCCCGGCAAGCCAGATATAGGGGTTCTGATGTCTGCTGAAAAGAGGCGTCAGAGGAATATGTTGTCTCGGCCGGCATCGACTTTAAAGGAAATCTTGCTGGAAGCTCACGCTTTGATGGCGCCATGCCCGTTTTCGGCCCGCCCTTGGCGAGGTGACGGATGCATGGATCGAACATCCAGAAGAACCCGTGACCCTGATATCTGGCCAGTTGATGCGCGGCCAGATGCCTCTGACCAAACAGCATCTCAGCCGACGTCCATGCTTTTAATTGTTGGCAATCACGCGTCCGGCGTTGGAGACGCAAAGCATTGCGTCTATGTTTTCCCCCAAGACAGAATAGGCACGCCAGCATGAAACAATATCTTGATCTTCTCCAGCATGTCCTTGAGCATGGCAGTGACCGCGGCGACCGGACGGGTACCGGCACGCGTTCCGTCTTCGGCTACCAGATGCGCTTCGACCTCAATGACGGCTTTCCGGTCCTGACAACGAAGAAACTGCATCTGCGCTCGATTATCCACGAATTGTTGTGGTTCCTGCGCGGCGATACCAATATTGCCTATCTGCGGGAGAACGGCGTTACGATCTGGGATGAGTGGGCCGATGAAGCTGGCAATCTCGGCCCTGTTTATGGTGCGCAATGGCGTTCCTGGCCTGCGCCGGATGGCCGCCATATCGACCAGATTGCCAATCTGGTTGCATCCTTGAAGCAAAACCCGAATTCACGCCGGCATATCGTTTCGGCGTGGAACCCTGCCGAAGTCGATGACATGGCCCTGCCACCCTGTCACTGCCTGTTTCAATTCTATGTCGCGGATGGCAGGCTTTCCTGTCAGCTCTATCAGCGCTCCGCCGACATCTTTCTCGGTGTTCCCTTCAATATTGCCTCCTATGCACTCCTGACGATGATGATGGCACAGGTCACCGGCCTGAAGGTCGGAGACTTCGTCCACACACTCGGTGACGCGCATCTCTATTCAGATCATTTCGACCAGGCGAAACTGCAATTGACACGGTCGCCGAAATCCTTGCCCGTCATGCACCTCAATGAAGCGGTGACAGACCTGTTTTCGTTTCGCTACGAGGATTTTTCGCTGGAAGGCTATGTCGCGGATGCGAGCATCAAGGCACGGATTGCAGTATGACCAGGGTTCCCGTCGCAATCGTTGTTGCTGTGTCGGACAATGGCGTCATAGGCCGCAAGGGCGACATGCCCTGGAAGCTTTCGACCGACCTGAAGCGCTTCAAGGCACTGACACTTGGCAAGCCGATGATCGTCGGGCGCAAGACGCTCCAGTCTTTTGGCGGAAAGCCGCTGCCGGGACGGCCCCACATTATCGTCACCACGAATGCGGACTTTTCAGTTGACGGTGCGCTGACCGTCACGTCGCTCGAAGAGGCATTGAGGGCCGGACAGAAAATTGCAGCAGAAACCGGAGCCTCGCAACTGTGTGTCATTGGCGGTGGCGAGATCTACAGGCAGGTGATGGACATTGCCGATGTTCTCTACGTGACGCATGTCGAAACCACTGTCGACGACGGTGACACATTCTTTCCCGTCATTGATCCGGCGGTTTTTGACAAGGGAGAGGAAACGCACATCCCCGCTGGTGAAAAGGACAGTTATCCGACCCGTTTTGCCGTTTATACGCGCCGAGCCGCGACAAACTGATACATTTCGTTACCAAACACCTGGAAGTTGTTGAACGAGCGTTGAAAGCGCGGGCGCGTCTCCCTATAACGGGCACATGAGCCGGGGAGCGTCGCTTCCACGTGCATCGGGAGAGACAAGCAAAGAGGTATTGATGCCCTGGAGCAATCAGAATGGCGGCGGCGGCCCTTGGGGCGGCGGCGGCGGAAACAATCAAGGGCCATGGGGAGGCGGATCTAACCGTCCCAAAGGTGGCGGTGGCGGAAATGGCGGCCCTCCGGACCTTGAAGACATCATCCGACGTGGCCAGGATCGCCTGCGCGGCGTTGTCCCGGGTGGTTTCAACGGCGGTGCCGTGGTCATCGTCATTCTTGCGATCGTGGCATTTTTGGCAATCCAGTCCGTCTATACCGTTCAGCCGGATGAGCGTGGCGTGGAACTTCGTTTCGGCAAGCCGAAGGAAGAAATCTCGATGCCGGGCCTTCACTTCCATTTCTGGCCGCTGGAGACGGTCGAAATCGTGAAGGTGACGGAACAGCAGCAGAATATCGGTGCCGGTGGCAGCGCCCAGTCGACCGCCGGCCTGATGCTCTCAGGCGACCAGAATATCGTCAATGTGCAGTTTTCGGTGCTCTTCACGGTGACGGACCCGCAGGCGTACCTCTTCAACCTTGAGAGCCCGCCATCGACCCTGCAACAGGTTGCCGAAAGCGCGATGCGCGAGGTCGTTGGCCGTCGTCCGGCACAAGACATCTTCCGTGACGACCGTGAAGGCATCTCCACCGAAGTCCGCGCCATCATACAGGGTACGATGGACAATTACGGTTCCGGCGTTTCCATCAACGCGGTTCCGATCGAAGATGCCGCACCACCGCGCGATGTGGCTGATGCGTTTGAAGAAGTGCAGCGTGCCGAGCAGGACGAGGACCGCTTCGTCGAAGAGGCAAACCAGTATGCCAACCAGAAACTTGGTCAGGCAAGAGGTGAGGCAGCCCAGGTGCGTGAACAGGCAGCAGCCTACAAGGAGAGGGTTGTCAACGAGGCGCAAGGTGAAGCGCAGCGCTTCCTGTCGATCTATGAGGAATATGCAACGGCGCCGGAAGTAACCCGCCAGCGCGTCTTCCTCGAGACCATGGAGACGGTCCTGAAGAATTCCAACAAGATCATCATCGATGAGCAGCAGGGTGTCGTACCATATCTGCCGCTTACCGAACTGAACCGTACATCCGGCCAGCAGGGAGGTTCGCAATGAGTTCCAATCGCCTCCCAGCATTTCTCATCGGCCTCGGTGTCTTACTCTTCCTGATCTACTCGTCGGTCTTCGTGGTCAGCGAGCGCGAACAGGCGATTGTCGTGCGTTTCGGTGAAATTCAGGACGTCAAGAGTGAGCCAGGTCTCTATTTCAAGCTACCGTTCGCCTTCATGGACGCAGACCGTGTCCAGTATATCGAGGATCGGGCGCTGCGGTTTGATCTTGACGACATTCGCGTTCAGGTCCGTGGTGGTGCGTTCTACGAAGTCGACGCATTCGTCGTCTATCAGATCAGTAACCCGCGGCGGTTCCGTGAGGCCGTTTCAGGTGACCGCGAGGCCGCCGAAGCCCGACTGCGCACGCGTCTCGACGCAGCGCTTCGCCGGGTCTACGGTCTGCGCAATTTCGACGCTGCGCTGTCGAATGAACGGTCGCAGATGATGCAGGAAGTCAATGCGCAATTGCGCGAGCCTGCCGAATCGCTTGGCCTGCTCATCCGGGACGTGCGGATCCGTCGGACCGACCTGACGCAGGAAGTCTCCCAGCAGACCTATGAACGAATGAAGGCCGAGCGTCTTGCCGAGGCCGAACTCATCCGTGCACGTGGTAACGAACAGAGCCAGACGCGCCGCGCGATTGCCGACCGCCAGGCTGTGGAAATCATTTCCGCCGCTCAGCGAGATGCAGAAATCACACGTGGTCAGGGCGATGCTGAACGCACGAAGATCTTCGGTGAGGCCTTCGGACGCGACACCGCCTTCTTCGAATTTTATCGTTCGATGCGTGCCTATGTTACATCGCTGGCCGATCAGGGCACGACGATGGTTCTATCACCAGACTCGCCATTCTTCCGGTTCTTGAACAATCCGGACATACCCCTTCCTAACGGGGCAGCGACAACGCCGCAACCGGCGGCGCCCGAGGGGACTGGGGAGGCGCCAGCCGCACCGGCCCCCGGCAACTGAAACTGATCGAAAGAGGCGACTTTGGTCGCCTCTTTCATTTTGTGCACGCCAATTGGAAATCTGATGGCTGGTGATTGCAAAAGGAGCAACCATCAGTCTTCATTCCGCCCAATCTTGGCGTAAAACTCAAATGATATCCAAACCCGCGTCGCCGAAGAGGCAACGTACAAGAATGCATATGGAGGCCAGATGGCTCAGTCGGTCCTGTCGCACCTGAAATGTTCCATTGCCGTACTGGCTATCCTTGCCGGTAGTGCCCAGGCGCAAACCACAATGCCTCCAGATAACGACGCTGGCGAACAGCAGATGGCTCCGCAGGCTGGTCAACTGGATCAACCATCAACAGATACCCGCGAACTCGACCCGGAAGAAATGCTTCCAGCTCCGCCAAGTAAGGCGCCGACGGTCACGACAAAATCTGCGCCCGGTTCCGTTGCTGGTGAAGGTCCAGCCTCGGTAGCGGATCTTGCAGAAGGATTGCTGGATGCCGTCGTCAACATCTCGACATCACAAAGCGTTGGCGGTCAAGGTGCTGGTCCGCAGAGACCTCAGACACCGGATGGTTCGCCTTTCGAGGAGTTCTTTGACGAATTTTTCGACGGCGAAGGAGGTCAGGGCGGTGCTCAGAGTGTCAATTCGCTTGGATCCGGTTTCGTCATCGATCCGTCAGGCTTCGTGGTCACCAACAATCACGTCATTGAAGGTGCCGATGACATCGAGGTCATCTTTCCAGATGGCAGCAAGCTGAAGGCAAAACTGGTCGGTACCGACCCCAAGACCGATCTCTCCGTCTTGAAAGTGGAGCCGGAAAAACCGTTGAAGGCCGTTCGTTTCGGTGATTCGCGCCAGATGCGGATCGGTGACTGGGTCATGGCAATCGGCAATCCGTTCGGGCTCGGAGGCACCGTGACGGTCGGCATAATCTCGGCGCGGGGCCGCAATATCAATGCAGGCCCCTACGACAATTTCATCCAGACAGATGCAGCCATCAACAAGGGCAATTCTGGAGGGCCGCTCTTCAACATGAGAGGTGAGGTCATCGGCATCAATACGGCGATCATCTCGCCATCCGGTGGCTCGATCGGTATCGGTTTTGCCGTTCCCACGGAGCTTGCGGAAAACATCGTCAACCAGTTGATCGAATTCGGTGAGACACGTCGCGGATGGCTGGGCGTCAGGATACAGCCGGTTACCGACGAGATCGCTGAAAGCCTCGGCCTCAGCAATGCGCGAGGAGCACTGGTGTCGGGGGTGGTCAAGGATGGACCCGTCGATGACGGCTCGATAAAGGCCGGCGACATCATTGTGCGCTTTGATGGCAATCCCGTGCATGAAATGCGCGACCTGCCACGTGCCGTTGCCGAAAGCCCGGTCGGCAAGGAGGTCGATGTCGTCGTGATCAGAGACGGCGAGGAAGAAACGGTCAAGGTGACGCTCGGACGCCTGGAGGACAGTGGGGCGGCGGATGAAGACCAGGTGGACGGGGAAGGGACGCCTAATGACGGAGAAAGCGTGCCTGAAGGACAAGATCAGGGCGAAGAACACAATGGCGAGTCCGAACTTCAGACCACTTCGGCACTTGGAATGACGATCGCCCCTCTCGACGAAGAGCAACGCGCAGCATTCAATATCGCCGACAGTGTCGAAGGTGTCGTCATCACGGTTGTCGAACCCATGTCTGCGGCAGCAGAAAAAGGGTTGAAACCGGGTGATGTGATCGTGGAGGTAGCACAGGACTTCGTCGACAATCCTGCCGCCGTCAAGGACCGTGTCGATGCATTGAAGTCGGAAGGTCGGCGCAATGCACATTTGATGGTTGCCGATACGACCGGTGCGTTGCGTTTCGTGGCCGTGCCGCTCGAATAGCTTAAAGGCTGACCCGACCACGAATGGCGGCATAAACCACATGCCGCCTGAGAAGGGGGTGGGTGACAGGAACCCGTGGATGGTCGAAATCCATCTGCGGGCAGTACTTCATGCCAATCCTCTTCATCACTGCGGTCGAGCGGTGATTGTCACTGACGGCGAAGGCGAGAACGGCCGGGATTGCTTTTTCGCCGAAGGCAAAATCGAGGAGTTTTCGGGCAGCTTCCGTTACATAGCCGTTACCCCAGAAGCGGGACGCCAGTCGCCAGCCGATCTCGATAGTCTCTTCGGGAAAAATATCCGGCATTGCGGCATGCGACAACCCGCAAAAGCCGATCGGCTCGGATGTCTCCTTCAATTCCAGCGCGTAAAAACCGAGACCGGTTTGCCGGATTGAACTGTTGATCTTGTCTAAAAGCGCGTCCGCCTCCGCATGCGTGCGCCGGAATGGGAAATATTCCATGACCTTGGGATCACCATTGATCTCACGAAACAGGTCGCGATCGCTTTCGATCCAGCTGCGAATGCGAAGCCGCTGCGTTTCAAGAATGATCAGAGGCGGTCCGACAAGGCTCATGGCGTGACAAAGTCCGTCTTGCGGTATCCCTGGATGTAGAGGAGTGCGGTGAGGTCGCCGTGATCGACGCGCATGCGTGCCTTTGCGGCAACTGCCGGCTTGGCGTGCAGCGCGACGCCGGAGCCTGCGAGATCGAGCATGCCGAGATCATTGGCACCATCGCCAACGGCAATGACATCTTCAGTGGATATGCCAAGTCTTGCCGCGCCCTCGTTCAAAGCGTCGATCTTCGCCTGCCTGCCAAGGATGGGCTCAGCCACTTCGCCTGTCAGGCAACCGTCCTTCTCGAGCAGGATATTGGCGCGATTTTCATGAAATCCGAGCCGTGCGGCGATCGGGTTGGTAAAGACTGTAAATCCACCGGAGACAAGGGCGGTGTGAGCACCTGCGCCCTTCATTGTCGCAATCAGCTGCGGGCCTCCGGAGGTGAGCGTAATGCGATCCGAAATGACATTATCGACGACAGACAGGGGCAGGCCTTTCAAAAGCGCCACGCGCTCGCGAAGCGCAGGTTCGAAGGCGATCTCGCCATTCATGGCGCGCGCCGTGATTGCCGCCACCTTGTCCTTGAGGCCGACGACGTCTGCAAGCTCGTCGATACATTCCTGGCCGATCATTGTGGAATCCATGTCCGCGATCAGGAATTTTTTGCGACGCGTTTCCGCTTCCTGAATGACAAGATCGACGGGCTTGTCTGCAATGATGGCACGCAGGGTCGCTTCGACAGGGGCGATATCGCTACCGTCTCTCAGCGCGATATCACAAGCGATAGCGTCCGCCAGCCAGTAGAGCCCGTTCGCGTTCACGGCCCTTGCGGCGCTTTCTCCAAGGGATGGAGCCAAAACTGGATTTGACGGATGGGCGATGAGCGTGGCAACGAAAGCCATATGAAAGACCTTGCAAGAAATTCTGATGCGATCCTGATAACGGGGCCGACCGCGAGCGGCAAGTCGGCACTTGCTCTCAAATACGCCATTGACCACGACGGTGTGGTCATCAATGCCGATAGCATGCAGGTCTATGACACGCTGCGCATCCTGACAGCGCGCCCCTTTGAAGGCGACATGAAGGGGATCGCCCACCATCTTTATGGTCATGTACCGGCAACCCGTGCCCATTCTACCGGTGACTGGCTGCGTGATGTCCTGGCACTTTTGCCAGGGCTTCGACGTCAAGGAAAACTGCCGATTTTTGTTGGCGGCACGGGCCTCTATTTCAAGGCGCTGACGGGCGGTCTTTCGGATATGCCCCCGATTGCTGAAGAGATTCGTGGCAATCTCCGGTCGCGATTGAAACAAGAGGGCGCACAACAGCTTCACGCAGAACTTGAAAGGCGCGATCCGGTTGTTGCACGGTCTCTAAAGCCATCAGACGGACAGAGGATCGTGCGGGCGCTGGAGGTCCTTTCTGCGACAGGTCGTTCGATCGCTGCATTCCAGAACAGGCCGGGCTTGAAGATCATCGATCCTGATCGTGCCATGAAATTGATCGTGCTGCCGGATCGGTCAATTCTTCACGACAGGATCAACAAGCGCTTTGCATCGATGATGGAACAGGGGGCGCTCGAGGAGGTGCGAGCGCTTCGTGCGTTGCGACCCGATGTCGATGTGCCTGCGATGAAAGCGATCGGTGTTCAGCAGATCGCAGACATGCTCGATGGCCGCATGACATCCGAGATGGTCATCGAGCGTGCCAGTGCCCTGACGCGTCAATATGCCAAGCGACAGATGACCTGGTTTCGCAACCAGATGGATGAAAGCTGGGAGCGAATTGATCCTTGAACCGGTCACTCCGTCTTGTCGTGAAGGCTGCTCAACGGCTTCTTCAGCAGCCTTTCGCGCAAAGAGGGATGCACGCCCGAGCGCAAGCCGGTATCACCACCTCCGAAGAAGCGTTTTCCCGTACCGAAAGGCTCAGGGCGGTTTTCCGGCAATCGCTGAATTGGCGAAGAAGGTTCGCGGACGGCTGCCCGGCCCTCCTGTAGCTGCGGCCGCGGCAACATGTCGGGGCGGTAAGGTTCCGGCTCAATGGCCTCCGCAATTGTCTGGCTGTCTTCGCCTCGTTCAGGGGCGTTTTCCCGTGCCCATCTGTCGAGATCGCACTCGTCTGCAATGACGTCGTCCATGTCGGCGTATTCGGTTTCCGCGCGCTCGAAATTCTGCTTGAAGGTCGTGATGTCAGGTTCGCTGGACGAGCGCATGCGTGCCACGATATTGCGAAGATCCACGGTGTCGGGTGTTTCCTCACCCTTGTCGAGCACGCCATGGGCCTTGGGAAGATACCTGTCATCGACACGGGCAAACAGAAGCCGCATCGGCACGGAGATCGCCTCGCCGAAGGCGATCGCTTCGCCGTTTCCGAGCGACGACAGAAAGCTCAGCGTCGAGATGGACGAGTTCGGGATGGCAGAGCGGATGATCTCCTGGTCGCGGTCATTTGCAAGGCGCATTGCAAACAGTGTCGAGCACTGCGAGAGGATCGTCTGGTCAAGCTCTCCCGGTCTCTGGGTGATGATGCCGAGGGAAACGCCGTATTTGCGTCCTTCCTTGGCAATGCGTGCAATCGCTTGTCGGGTCGGGAAGAAGCCACGATCGGGGTCTGCGGGCACATAGCGATGGGCCTCTTCGCAAACGACGAGCATGTGGATTGCGCCATTGCTCCATAATGCGAGCTCAAAGGCCATGCGGCACAATATGGAAGCAACGGAATTGACGACTTCGGAGGGTATGCCTGAAAGCTGGAACGTGCAGATCGGCCGATCATCCCCGGGTATGCGGAAGATATGCGCAATCGTCTCCATGATCGTGTCATGGATCGTATTGTTGGAGAACATGAAATGGTAGCGCGGATCGTTGATCGCCGACATGATCCGCATTTTCAGCGCCCTTAGGAACGGCTTTTCACTGCGACCTTCCAGGCGACCGATACGCTCGTCTATAAGAGCAATCAGGTCGGCCATGCGGTAGGGGACCGGGGTGTCGGCCGTGATCGAGCTCTTTTCGGTTGCGCGGCGCACAAGGCCCGCATCTCCGCCGCGAAAGGCTCGTTTGGCATCCGGGATCAGGTCTCGCAGGACCTCGAGTTCTTCCAGGATTGCCGGACGGCCGCGGTAGAGTACCTCCGCAAGCTCTTCCAGTCTCATCAGCCAGAAGGGAAGATCGAGTGTGTCGGTATCGATGACGACTGCATGGTTCGGGAATGCGGCCGCAAATTCATTATGCGGATCGAGGATAAGAACCCTCAGTTTTGGATCGCTTTCAATGGCCCTGTGCAAGAGGAGGGAGACCGTTGTCGACTTGCCGACGCCGGTCGAGCCGACAACAGCGAAGTGCTTCGACAGCATCGAGGGGATATGGATCGCGGCGTCGATGCTCGAATCCTGCGCCAGTTTGCCGATGATGCAGGTATCATCCTTGCCGGAATCGTAGATGCGCAGGAGATCAGACGCGCGAATGCGGTGTGCGACTGCTCCAAGGTAGGGATAGCGCGAGATGCCTCCGGAAAATTCCTCGCGACCGTCGGGGCCTATCCTGACCTCGCCTAAGAGTTCCGCCTCGATCTGGAATGCATTGGCGTCATTTTCGCCCCAGGCGCCAGCATCGGTATGCATTGAATAGGCAAGTGCCACGACACGATTGCGTCCGACCGTTATCGAGATCAGCCGGCCAACCGACCAGAGCTCCGTCAGATTGGTTGTGCCTTTCTCAGCAACCGCTGCAATCGTCGCTCGCGCACCATTGCAGGAAACGACACGGCCAAGTTGGCGATTGCCAGGCTTTTCCTGATCCCGGCGATCCTGCTCGCCGGCCGAAACGGAATGGTGTAGGTCATTATTAAGCAAAGCTTGTGCCCTGTCATCGAGTTGCAGAAACGAGACAAACGTATCGAGGCCATAGACCAGGCATGAGAGTAGGCCGGATCGGCTTAACAAGTGGTGTAGCAATGCGGGGCCAGACGGCGCCTGAGACTGCCATGACGATTGCAGATGACGGTCGTTCATGGCTTCGTCAGTACAAACTCCGTTCAGGTGCGTCGGAAGGTCCTTGCGGCTGGACTGCAAACCGGGGGAAAGCATTTGCAAGGAACCATTGTGGGCTGCCTTTCCTTGAACCGGGGCAGTGATACATCCGGTTTCTCACCATTGATGGGCATCATTTTCGCGATTGCATCAAGGCAAGGATATCTCGTCGGGTAATTTTGGTGCCATTTGCGTTGACGCAAAGCAATAATCTGTCTAACACTCTGCCTCATGGCAATCATGAACACACTTATCGTGGTGGGAACGCGCATGGGCAGGATGGTGTAACCATCCGGCGTTAGCCACCCATGCGCGGAAAGACAGGCTCCTCAAGGGGCCTTTTTTTATGCCACGATCATGAAACAGCAGACAGCAGCGGACGGACCAGGAAATGACAGACAGCAACAATCAGATGACGGGCGCGGAGATCGTTCTGAAAGCGCTGAAGGATAACGGCGTTGAACACATCTTCGGTTATCCGGGCGGCGCGGTGCTGCCGATCTATGACGAGATCTTCCAGCAGGAAGAAATCCAGCACATTCTCGTGCGCCACGAGCAGGGCGCCGGCCATGCGGCTGAAGGCTACGCCCGCTCGACCGGCAAGGTTGGTGTCATGCTGGTCACCTCCGGGCCAGGTGCGACCAATGCCGTGACGCCATTGCAGGACGCCTTGATGGATTCCATTCCGCTTGTCTGTATTTCGGGACAGGTTCCAACCACATTGATAGGCTCGGACGCGTTCCAGGAATGCGATACCGTCGGCATCACCCGGCCGTGCACGAAGCATAACTGGCTGGTCAAGGACGTGAACGAACTGGCCAGCATCATCCACGAGGCGTTTCGAATTGCGCAGACCGGCCGCCCGGGCCCTGTCGTCGTCGATGTTCCGAAAGACATCCAGTTTGCAACCGGGACGTATACACCCCCGGGTGAAGTTCCGGCTAACCAGAGCTACAAGCCAAAGCTGCAGGGCGATCTCAACGCAATCCAGGCTGCTGTCGAGTTGATGGCAACGGCGAAGCGGCCGGTTCTTTATACCGGTGGTGGTGTCGTCAATTCGGGGCCGGAAGCCTCGCGGCTGTTGCGCGAACTGGTCGAATTGAGCGATTTCCCGATCACCTCGACCCTCATGGGGCTTGGCGCCTATCCGGCATCCGGCAAGAACTGGCTTGGAATGCTGGGCATGCACGGTTCTTACGAGGCCAATATGGCCATGCATGATTGTGATGTCATGGTTTGTATCGGCGCGCGCTTTGACGATCGTATCACGGGACGCCTGAACGCGTTTTCGCCAAATTCCCGCAAGATCCAGATCGATGTCGACCCTTCCTCGATCAACAAGAATGTCCGTGTCGACATTCCGATCATCGGTGATGTCGGACAGGTTCTTGAAGATATGGTCCGCCTTTGGCGGGCGTTGCCCAAAGCACCGGCAAAGACCCAGACACAGGATTGGTGGGACGATATCGAGCGTTGGCGCGGCCGCAATTCCTTTGCCTATAAGCCGTCGCAAGACGTCATCATGCCGCAATATGCAATCCAGCGGCTCTACGAACTGTCGAAGGGCAGGGACACCTACATCACGACCGAAGTCGGACAACATCAGATGTGGGCGGCGCAATTCTTCGGTTTCGAAGAGCCGAACCGGTGGATGACCTCCGGTGGCCTCGGTACAATGGGTTACGGCTTTCCGGCGGCTGTCGGTGTCCAGGTGGCGCACCCCGACAGCCTCGTCATCGATATTGCCGGTGATGCCTCCATTCAGATGTGCATCCAGGAGATGTCGACGGCCGTCCAGTACAATCTTCCGGTCAAGATCTTCATCCTGAACAACCAGTATATGGGGATGGTTCGCCAGTGGCAGCAACTCCTGCATGGCAACCGGCTGTCGAACTCCTACACCGAGGCGATGCCGGACTTCGTCAAGCTGGCCGAAGCTTATGGTGGCGTCGGCATGTTCTGCGATGACCCGAAAGAGCTGGATGACAAGATAGAGGAGATGATCGCAGTGAAGAAACCCGTGATCTTCGACTGCCGCGTTGCAAATCTCGCCAATTGCTTCCCGATGATCCCTTCAGGCAAGGCACATAACGAAATGCTGTTGCCTGATGAGGCGACCGACGAAGTCGTTGCCAATGCCATTGACGCCAAGGGGCGACAACTCGTCTGAGTGAAGTGAACATCTTAAAGTCATTCCTGAAATAATGGATATAAACCCATGAATGCCCATCAACTACCTACCGGTTCGGCCTATTTCATCTCGCCGGAGACGGCAATGGCAGAAAGCCATACGCTTTCGGTCCTCGTCAGTAATGAACCGGGCGTCCTTGCCCGGGTCATCGGTCTGTTTTCCGGCCGCGGCTACAATATCGAAAGTCTGACGGTTTCGGAGACCGAGCATGAATCGCATCTCTCGCGTATCACGATTGTCACGCGAGGAACGCCGATCGTGCTCGAGCAGATCAAGGCGCAACTGGAGCGCATCGTGCCCGTCCATAGGGTCGTTGACCTGACGGTTCGTGCACGGGATCTCGGACAGGAGCGACCGATCGAGCGCGAAGTGGCGTTGATCAAGGTTGTCGGGTCTGGTGAACACCGGGCAGAGACATTGCGTCTTGCTGATGCCTTCCAGGCAAAGGTGGTCGATGCGACCGTGGAACATTTCATACTGGAAATGACTGGAAAGTCGGCAAAGATCGACCAGTTCATCGCGATCTTGAAGCCGCTCGGTCTGATTGAGATATGCCGCACTGGCATCGCGGCGATGAACCGCGGTCCGCAGGGAATGTAGCGTGCGAGAAAGGCCGCTTGTTCAGATCATCTCAAGCGGCATCTTTCGGTCGGGCGGGGGAAAGGCCTTGTCAAGGACTGCAAGGTCTTCGTCCGTCAACTCGATCTCGGCGGCCTGGCGGTTTTCGGTGATACGTTGGGCATGCGATGATTTCGGGATGGCGATGACGCCGTCCCGTTCCATGAGAAAGGCAAGAGCCACCTGAGCGGGGGTTGCCTGGTAGGCCTTGGCAATGTGGACCAGGCTTTCGTTGTGGACGAGGCTTCCCTGCTCGATGGGCGAATAGGCCATGATCGCTATCTTTCGTTCCTGGCACCAGGGTAGCAGGTCATGCTCTATGCCTCGACGTGACAGATTGTAGAGCACCTGGTTGGCCACGCAGTTGGCGCCTTCCGGAAGGTCCAGAAGCTCCCGCATGTCATCGATGTCGAAGTTGGACACACCCCAGGCGCCGATCTTGCCCTGCAGGCGCAACTCTTCGAAGGCATCGACCGTTTCACCGAGCGGGTGGCTACCGCGCCAGTGAAGGAGATAAAGATCGATGTTATCAACCTTTAACCGCTTGAGACTGCGTTCGCAGGCCGCAATGGCACCGCTGCGACTTGCATTCCATGGATAGACCTTGCTGACGACGAAAACATCATCATGCCGACCGGCGATCGCCTTGCCGACAAGCTCCTCGGCCAGCCCATCCCCATACATTTCCGCCGTATCGACAAGCGTTAGGCCAGCGTCAAACCCGCACTTCAACGCTTCAACTTCTTGGGTGGCCTTGCGCGGATCTTCACCCATCTGCCAGGTGCCGAGCCCAAGAGCCGGCACGACCGTGTTGCTTCCAAGGGTAACAGTGGGAAGACGATCGTCATTCATATGAGTGGTTCCTTTTGCAGGTATTGCAAGATAAAACGTCCAGCGGCCGTGCCAAGGTCGCCGGAAGCGCGCATTGATCAGCCCAGTCTGGCATGCAGTCAACCGGGCCCGCGGGACGGGGTCAGCAATAATCACCATCAATTATCGAACCTGGGAGAATACATGCCGCTGGAGACATTCGTGGCCCTCACGCTGTTTGCCTTCACAACATCGATAACGCCCGGGCCCAACAACATGATGCTGTTTGCATCAGGGGTCAATTTCGGGTTTCGTCGGACGATCCCGCACATGCTGGGGATAGGGGCCGGTTTCCTGTCCCTATTGATTGGTGTCGGACTTGGCCTTGGGGCATTGATGCAGACCGTACCGATCCTTTATACCTTTTTGAAATTTGCCGGAGGGCTCTATCTGATCTGGATTGCCTGGAAGATCGGGACATCGCGCAGCCTGTCGCAGGCGGATACGAGCGCCAGGCCCATGACCATTTTCGAGGCGGCGGCCTTCCAGTGGGTCAATCCGAAGGCCTGGGTGATGGCGGTGACCGCAATGGCAACCTACACCAATCCCGCCTATTACGTTCCAACGGTTCTCCTGGTTGGTGGCGCCTTCGCTCTGGTGAACCTGCCGAGTGTCTCTACCTGGGCAGGCTTTGGATCGGCCTTGCGCGACTGGCTCGCCGTTCCTGTTCGTCTGAAATGGTTCAATATCACGATGGCCATACTTCTGGTGGTCAGCCTTTGGCCAATGCTGCGCTGAAGGCACCGCCGCAAGGCGCAACAATGCAAGTTGTGATCAGAGAAACTGGTTCTGCGCAGCGGCAGCCCACAGGCATTGCGGCTCTTCCGGCTATTTGACCTTGCCCAAACTTGCCGAATCCTGCGAAGAGAGGCAATGGAATTTGCCCCGCAACAGGATGAGGCCCTGAAGGCCGTTTCGCGCTGGCTGAAAGACGGTCGCCAACGGGTCTTTCGGTTGTTTGGTTATGCCGGTACCGGAAAGACCACGCTTGCAAAACACTTTGCCGAGCACGTCGACGGCGATGTTCTGTTTGCAGCTTTCACCGGCAAGGCGGCACAGGTTCTGCGCTCACGCGGTGCCCGCAATGCAAAGACCATTCACTCCCTGATCTACCGGCCCCGGGGCGAAGAGGCTGTTGAAGACGAAGAGACGGGCAAGACATCCATTTCGCCAATGTTTTCGGTAAACCGGCAAAGTCCTGTCGCCAAGGCAGCGCTGATCGTCATCGACGAATGCTCCATGGTTGATGAGCAACTTGGGCGCGATCTCTTGAGTTTTGGAACGCCAATCCTCGTCTTGGGCGATCCCGGGCAATTACCACCCGTTTCGGGCGGTGGTTTCTTCACCGAACATGAACCTGATTATCTTTTGACCGACATCCATCGGCAAGCGCGCGATAATCCGATCATCCAGCTTGCAATGGACGTCCGCGATGGCAGGGAGTTCACGTATGGGGACTACGGAAGCGCAAAGGTGATCTCCCGTAATGAAGTCAACCAGGCACTTGTGCTTGAGGCCGATCAGGTTCTGGTCGGGACCAACAGAACCCGCAAGCGTTATAATCAGAGGCTACGGGAACTGAAAGGCTTCACGACCGAGTATCCCCAGTCGGGTGACAAACTCGTCTGCCTTAGAAACGACCAGGTAAAGGGTTTGCTGAACGGCTCGCTCTGGCAGGTCATGAGTTCGTCGCGCGAAACAGTGAAGCCCGGCATCAACCTGATGATCCGTCCCGAAGACGATGACATGGATCGCGGTGCGGCCAAGATCAAGCTTTTGAAAGCTGCCTTTGAAAGCGAGGATGAAATCCCCTGGACGACACGCAAGCGCTATGATGATTTCGATTTCGGCTACGCCCTGACCGTACACAAGGCGCAGGGGTCGCAGTGGAACAATGTCGTTCTGTTCGACGAAAGCTTTGCATTTAGAGACAGTCGCGAACGCTGGCTCTATACGGCCATCACCCGCGCTGCCGAAACACTCACTATCGTCCGCTAGCGTTCCGTAACCACTGCGATCAGGGGAACAGCAATCATTGCAACGATGCTGGCACCGGCGAAGAACAAGCTATAGCCGAAGGTGTTTGCGACCTGTCCTGCGATCACACCACCAATCATGCTGACGAGAGCGTCCATGCACTGGAACAGTGTAAAGTCTACGCCAGCCTGGCGAGGATCGGACCAGCGCATGAACTGCGCATAAAGAGCAACAAACCCAAATGCCATGATGGCTGATGTACTCAAAATCGCCAAACTAATCAGAGCTGCTATTGGAGGTGCATCAGCCCAGCCAGCAATGGCAAACAGGAAGAGCGCGCTTGACTGCAAAACGAGTGCAAGGATCAGGATCGGGCGGATCCCCCACATCCTGACACAGGCACCACCGACGAGTGCCGCAGCCGATCCAACCAACAGGCTCGAGACACCGTTCAAGATCCCGATCGTTTTGAGATCGAGGCCGGCATCGATCAAAAAGGGCCCTATCATTCCTGTTGCCGTCTTTTGTGCGACAACGAACACAGCCGCGGTGACAAGCCCCCGCCGAAGAAGAGGGCGGCGAATTGCATGTACCAGAGATGGTACATGTTCGCGTTTTTCTTCCGGCATCCGGTTGGCAATGCCCATAAGAAACGGCAGCCCGAGAATGACCAGAATACCAGCCATGAACCAGGTGGCAATCTGCCAGTTGTAGGTGCCCGCAAGATAGAGAAAAAGGCCACCGCCCAGCGCCGCACCAAGATAGGCCCCGCCAACCTGTGCTGCGTTTGCCCACCCGTGATGCTCCCTGGCAAGGCTTTGCACCGCAAAACCGTCGCAAGCGATATCAACTGTCGAGGCGGCCAAGGCAACGAGCGACAGGATGGCGAGGACCGGCAGTGGATTGCCTGGGTCAAGCTTTCCCAGGAACAGCAGGCCGACGATGGATGCCAGTCCCCCAGCGATTACAATGACACCGGAACGGTTGCGGCCAAATGGCGGCAACCGATAGCGTTCGATTGCGGGCGCCCATAGAAATTTGAGTACCCATGGCAGTGCGATCAGCGAAACAAGGCCGATCCGGTCGAGAGAAACACCGGCATCACGCATGACAGCTGGAAGACCGGCCCAGGTAATGCCGCCAATAACACTCTGGGCAATATAGAGGCCGCCAATTCCAGAAAGCAGAACTGCCGTTGATGGTTGTTGAGCGTTGCCCATCAGAAACGGTAACGCAGGCTTGCGTAGACTGATCGGCCTTCTTCCCAGTAGCAATTTCCAGCACTGCAGGTCGGCTTTTGCGCGTCGAAGACATTCTTTGCGTTGACTTGCAGCATCAGGCCTTCAAGGTCCGGATTGCTGTATCCAAAGTTGTAGGACACTGCCGCGTCGACAAAAACGCGGTCCTCGTTCTTGAACGAATTGGCGTCGTCACCGTAACTTTCACCGACGTAACGGAGACCGCCACCTAGACCAAGGCCGGCAAGGGGGCCATTTTCAACGAGATAATGTCCCCAAAGTGAAGCGATATGGTTGGGGGTTGCGGAGAGCTCGTTTCCGACGGTTCCGGTCGCACCCTTTTCGATCTTCATGCGCATATAGGTGTAGGATGCGATTAGGCTGAATCCGTTGTCGAATGATGCGTTTGCTTCTAATTCAAGTCCACGCGAGTTCAGATCAAGCTGCCGTTGAATCTGATTGCCGGCTGTATCGAATGTGCCATCGAACACGACCCCGTCAGTCTGATCGATGTTAAAGAAGGCAGCGCTGAGAACGGCATTTGCCTCCGGGATTTCGTATTTTACGCCAATTTCGAACTGTTCGCCTTTGGTTGGCTTCGCAACAGATCTTGTACCGTCATAATCATGAACGAACCCCATATTGGGAGAAAACGAGGTTGAGTAGTTCGCGTAAGGAGTAAGCCCCCAATCCGTGCGGTAGGAAAGACCGAGACGTCCGGAAAAGGCATTGTCGGACTGGTCGGATTTGATCGATGCCCAGTCAACACTTTTCGTGTCAATCCAGTCGTGTCTGCCGCTTAGAACAAGTGTCCAGCTGTTCCATTCGAGCTGATCTTGGAGATAGATGCCGTACTGGTTTACGCGCTGGCCTCCGACAAAGCCCGGGGATGCCAGTTTAATGTCCTCAACAGACACGTAGGAACTGGCAGAGTAGGCGTTGTAATCCGACCAGCCATAGTCAAACCCTGCAATAGCGGTGTGCTGAACCTCTCCAAGATCAAACTCAAACTGCAAGACATTGTCGATTGCCAGGTTGTCGATAGTTTCCTTGTAGTGTCCCCACATGCGATCCGGGTATTGGCATCCATAGTAGGTTAATTCGTCTGGATGGGTGCAAAAGCCGTTGTATTTCAGGTCAGCATCCACTTTGCTGTAACGAACGTTTTGCCTTGCGGAGACAGTGTCATTGAACCGATGCTCGAATTCGTAGCCGACCCGAAATTGCCTGCTGTCGAAATCGTTCCACTCAGGATCGCCGGAATAGACGTTCGATAGCTTTCCGAGGCTGGGATTGTGGAAGAACGCAGTCGAGCCGGTGACGGACTTGGAATATTCACCAAGAAGTGTGAGGCGTGTATCTTCGTCCGGCTTCCACGTGAAGGCCGGAGCGATATAGGCCTTATCGTCAGAATAGCCGTCGAGGTGGGTGTCGCTCTTGCGTCCAAGCGCTGTCAGTCGATAGAGGAATGTCTCCTCTTCGTTGACCGGCCCCGAGAAATCGAATGCTGCCTGATAACGGTCATGTTGGCCAATACCGACTTCGACCTCCCGGAATGGTACGTCCTTCGGGCGCTTTGTAACGATGTTGACCAGGCCGCCCGGGCCGCTCACACCATAGAGCGACGAGGCAGGACCCTTCAGAACCGTGAGGCCTTCAATGCCGTAAGGTTCTGTCTTGAACCAGGCCGAAGGTCCGTTGTACTGGCGAAGCCCATCACGGAAAATGCCGGTGTAATAAGCCGGAAATCCGCGCAGATAAAAGGCATCATAGCGACTGTCGAAACCAAAGGAGTTTGGATTGGCGCCAGCCGTATAGCTTAGCGCCTCGTTCAGTGTCCGCGGCCTCTGGTCCTCGATCTGGTCCTGGGTAACCACGGAAATGGCCTGCGGGATCCTCGCCAGTGGTGTGTCTGTTTTCGTGCCGATCCGGTCGGATTTGGCGACATAGCCATCCTGCACGAGAATGTCGTCGCTCTCCGCTTCGATGGTGATGGTTTGAAGAACAGTCTCCTGCGCGGCAGCCGGTTGCAACTGTAGGATGAACGATGCGCCAGCCAGGAGAATCAGTCTCTGGTATCGAAGTTCTGAATTGATCCGCATAGTTTTTTGTCCCCGCGTGTGTGAGTTTTTACGCAAGTGACAAAGATGACAACATTAGTCAAGTTTATATCGAGGGAATTCTTGTTCGAGAAATATCAAAAAGGCACTCCTTGTCTCACCTTTCGACTTGGACCATATCGTGACCATTTCTACAGATAGAAAAGCAAAGGATCTGAAGGAGCGTATGTGATGCGCGTGCCTGTGAGCGAGGCCAAAGGTCAACTCACCGAGCTGGTGAAGCGGACTGAAGCTGGCGACGACGAGCTGCTTCTTCATCTCCCTTATATGCGTTCCAGCACTGGCAAGGGATACACATCATAAGTTTAGATGAACGGATCCATGAAAGCCATTGGCGTTCATGGACGGTATGGCATAAGCATGGATGCATCATTGCCGTCGGATCTGAAGTCATGCCTGCAACACTCTCGGTCAACATCAACGCTATTGCCATGCTGCGTAACCGTCGCGATCTGCCATGGCCAAACCTTGAACATCTCGGACGTATTGCCCTGGAGGCAGGAGCAAGCGGCCTGACAGTTCATCCAAGGCCCGACCAGCGGCATATCCGTTTTTCCGACCTGCCTGTAATCAGGGCACTGATCGATGACGAATTTCCACAAGCGGAATTCAACATTGAGGGTTATCCGAGCGAAGAGTTCCTGGCCCTGTGTGAACGGACCGAGCCCGAGCAGGTGACGCTTGTTCCTGATGATCCGGAGCAGACAACATCAGATCATGGCTTCGATTTCAGGGCGCAAGGCGAAATTTTAAAGCCGATTGTTGCGCGCCTCAAGAAGAGGGGCATGCGGGTATCCCTCTTTGCAGATGGGGATGGTGATGAGGAGGCTGTACGACTGGCGAAGGCGACGGGCGCGGACCGGATAGAGCTCTACACCGGTCCCTATGGCGGCTGCTTCGACAATTCAACGCGTGCGGATGAGTTGGTCGAACTCCTGGGGCGCACGGCCGATGCAGCACATGCGGAAGGAATGGGCGTCAATGCCGGCCACGACCTGACCGTTGCCAACCTTCCATTGCTGGTCAAGCGCATTCCCTATCTTAGTGAAGTCTCGATTGGTCATGGTTTGACCGCTGATGCGCTGGAATATGGAATGGCTAAGACAGTGCGCCGCTTCCGCCGCGCTTGCGGACAAAGTGTCTGAGGAGCCTTGCCTCAAGTCAGGCATCATGCCGGTCCACGGATTGCGGGCCAGACATGAGCGCCTGAAACGAGCATCAGCTCGCGTCTACCTATGCTGCCGCACTGCCGGGCAAACTGTTGCGCAAGGCAAACTCGGTTGCAGCCATTGCATGGACTGTCGTTGAATCGATGCCGGGAAGGGGAAGGTCGTCCGGATCAAGAAGGAGGCAGATTTCCGTGCAGCCGAGGATGATGCTGTCGGCACCTTGAGCCTTTGCACTTTCGATCAGAGATATCGCCGACTTGCGGGAGGTATCGCGCACTACGCCGGCGCAAAGCTCCTTGAAGATGATGTCATGCATCGTGGTCCGGCCCTCGTCATCGGGGACCATCACGTCAATACCGGATCTGCGCATGCGATCCGCATAAAAGCCATGCTCCATCGTATAGCGGGTCGCAAGCAGCAGAGGCCGCTTCAATTGCCGGGCCCTGAGCGCATTTGCCGTTTCATCGATGATATGGATCAGGGGGATGCCAGTGCTTGCTTCGACCTCCGGCGCGACAAGGTGCATCGTGTTCGTGCAGATCAGGGCACATTGGGCACCAGCGGCTTCCAGCCGCTTGGCGCTCTGCGCCAGTGCCCTGGCTGCAAGGTCCCAACGACCAGCCTGCTGCAGGGCCACGATATCGGCAAAATTGACAGAATGGATGAGGATGTCGGCAGATGCGAGACCTCCGAGCCGTTCTCGTACCTGTTCATTGATGATGCGATAATAGACCGCTGTGCTTTCAAAGCTCATGCCGCCAATCAGGCCGATCGTCTTCATATCAAGGCTCCCTGGTAATGACAGGAAGACGATAGCGGCATACACACAGAAACAGGATGCAAATTTCCGCGCGGATATGCGATATCATGCATTCTGTTTGCGCCTATCATAAGTGATGTGCATTTTTGATGCGCAGTGGAGGTATACCTATGCTGGATGATCGCGACCGTCGTATCCTTGAATTGCTGCAGAAGGATGCGAGCTTGCCCGTGGCAGAGGTGGCAGGAAAGGTGGCGCTTTCGGCTTCAGCCTGTTCTCGCCGTATCCAGAGGCTCGAGGAGGCAGGATATATACTGCGCAGGGTCGCCGTGCTTGATCGCGAAAGCATCGGTGTTCCGACAACCGTTTTTGCATTGATCAAGACGGCACATCATTCGGATGACTGGGTGGAGGCCTTCAAAACGGCGATTGGCGACATAGGTGAGATCGTCGAAGCCCACAGATTGACCGGCAGCTATGACTACATCCTCAAGGTGGTGCTGCCGCATGTCGAACATTACGATGTCGTCTATCGTCGACTGGTCAAGCGGATTGAACTTTTTGATGTCTCCGCCTTTATCTCGATGGAAGTATTGAAAAGCGGCCAGTCTCTGCCGGTCGACCATGCCCGGTAGGGTCCTGGATCAGGGCCAGATCGATGGCGCAGGGCCTCCGGCCTTCCAATGAAATACCCGAAGTTGAATTGATTGAACGGGTTAAATGGAAGCAACTGCGCGCCATGTTTTCGACGTTGATTGCAAACCAGCAGACCGAAAGACAATGGGCTGTTGTTTCTGGCCGCAATATGAATTGCGATGACGAGCCGTGATGACCGACCTCGCAAACCTGAAGCAAAAACAAGGTCGTCATCCGCCGAAACTTGTGGTATCCAATAATCTTCTAAACATATTATAACAGTTCACGGCTGCGCGCTGCATATTCGATAATGAAACGACGAATGATCTGCTTTCAGTGGCTACTTCGACGAGTTCAGAGGCAAATATGGCTAAGTCTCAAAGCATATCCGTACTGATTGTTACTACCTGGGCATTTACTGTTTGCTTTGCCGTCTGGACAATGTTCGGGGTGATCGGAATTCCTTTGAGCGAGATTCTTGATCTCGGTTCGACTGAATTCGGATTGTTGACGGCGACGCCGATCCTGACCGGCGCCTTGTTTCGTCTTCCACTTGGTATCTGGACCGACCGATTTGGTGGCAGGATCATCATGATGATCCTACTTGTCGGTTGCGCCGTTCCGCTTTGGCTCGCCGCTTATGCGACTGCCTTGTGGCAGCTTCTCCTCCTGGGATTGGCGCTCGGTCTGGTCGGAGCCTCGTTTTCGGTCGGAACACCTTATGTCGCACGGTTTTTTCCGAAGGAACGCCGCGGGTTTGCCATGGGTTTCTTTGGTGCCGGCACGATCGGCGCTGCATTGAACATGTTCGTGGCGCCGCCACTGGTGGAAGTTTTCGGCTGGGAGTTCGTCCCTAAATTCTATGCCGTCACTCTCGTTGTAACCGCGGTTCTTTTCTGGGTGTTTTCCGCACCTGATCCGGGCACCGGGAAATCCGGCACGCAAACGATGAGGCAGCAACTTGCCGTGCTTCGGGACCTGCGGGTCTGGAAATACTGTCAGTACTACTCGATCGTCTTTGGCGGCTTTACCGCGCTATCGATCTGGGCTCCCCAGTATTTCAACAGCGAGTATGGGTTTTCTATCACCCAGGCATCCTTGCTCGCCGCCTGTTTTGCGCTTCCCGGCGGTGCGTTTCGGGCTGTTGGCGGCTGGCTCTCGGATCGCTTCGGCGCACATAGTGTGACCTGGTGGGTACTGTGGGCCGCGTGGATCGTGCTGTTTGTTCTATCCTATCCGAGGACGGAAATGATCGTGCATACGGTCAACGAACCCGTCAGCTTTGCGATTGCTTTACCCGCATGGCTGTTCACCGTCCTGCTCATGGTCCTTGGTGTTGCCTTTGCCTGCGGTATGGCCTCGACCTTCAAATATATTGCGGATGCCTTTCCAGACAATATGGGGACCGTCTCGGGGATTGTCGGTCTGGCAGGCGGATTGGGAGGCTTCCTTCTGCCGATCATGTTCGGGATCATCCTGGATTGGCTCGGGATCAATTCAAGCTGCTTCATGCTGCTCTTCGGGATAGTCGCGGTGTCGCTGATCCTGATCTATGTCACCGAGGTCAAGCGCGCGCCCCTGATGGGCGAGGGAGCCCAGCAGCCGGCGGAATAGCCTTTTGCAGCAGATGATCCTTGAAGCAGGGCAATGCGCGAATTCGGTAGCGGAACTTCCCTTCGCCGCGGCTTTCAGGCAAAGTTGTCAAGCGTGGCGCAGTTTTTGCACCTCGCCGCCCGCCCGTTCTTTTGCGTGAGCCCATCTTTCGATGGCATGCGGGCGATCGTCAACGCATGATTTATTCGCTGCACCTTCGCCAAACACGTTTGAATGTCGTGTCACCGGAAGGTGACACAGGCCATGCCGTCCGTCCCACAGTCATGAAGGCCTTGGAATAGGGATCGGCACGTCGACGCTGTCTGTCTTCTGCCAGGTCCTGATGACATGGACGCGGTCAGGTATATCGTCGCGCAGAAAGCTTTCGTGTCCGGCAAGACCCATCGGATAAAGCGCGTTCCGTTTTGCCTCATATTCTGCGCTTGCGTCGGTACAAAGGCGGATGCGCATGTCTTCCGGTTCCATTCCGGTCCTGTTTTCAAGATTGTCGACAAGTCCTGCCCCTGGGGCGAGCTCTCCATCAAAGGCTTTTGTGAGGAGCTTCGCAGATCGCTCGTTGCGTTCCCGTTCGGTCGTTGCCCCGAGGATGACCACCATGAGTCGCTTTCCTTGCCGTGTGGCAAGCCCGACGAAATTGCGGCCGGATGCGCAAAGAAACCCGGTCTTCAATCCGACCGTGCCGTGAAAACGGGTCAAAAGCAGATTGTTTGACTTGATCTCCTTGCCGTCGATCGTGACCGAGGATGCCAGGAAGAAGTGCCGGTATTCGGGGAATTCCCGGTCGATTGCCATTCCGAGGAGCGCGAGATCGCGCGCGGTCGTAAAGTTTTGACGGTCAAATAATCCGTTCGGGTTTGTAAACTGCGTGCCGGTCATTCCAAGACGTGCCGCGGCATTATTCATCTTTTGCACAAATGCCTGCTCGTCGGTAGCAACGGCTTCTGCAAGGGCAACAGCAACATCGTTTGCCGATGCCGTAATCACGGCATAAAGTGCGTCCTCCAATGTCATCGCCCGACCGAACGCGAGATCGGATTCCAGGAAGTCCTGTTGTGTCGCGTTGCGTGTCATGACCACAGGTGTCGTCAGGTCGACTTTGCCGGATCGGAGGGCCTCGAATACAACGAATGCCGTCATCAACTTGGTTGTTGATGCGGGGTACCACGGTGCCCCGGCGTCTTCCTGATAAAGAACCTGATGACTGGCGGTATCAACGACAAGCGCAGGTGTTGCACCCGCTGATGTGCACATGAGAAGGGATAAGGCAAAGCCCAATCCTTTCCATGGACGTCCGGCCAATATGTTCATGGTCATGTCAGGTCTCCAGAGAAGAACGACCTAATGGCACGATGCTCCCTTGCAGCACAAGCATTTGCTGACACACGGCCATATGGACGGGTGATTATGGTTATCTGGTGGTCGCCCGCAACTCATACCGTGTCCTTTGACATGCAGAAGGGCATGCCCCGGACCGGCGATCTGCTGGTGTCAACGGTCCAAAAGCACAAGCCAGTATCGTGACCCGTCAAGACGTCAGGGTCGCCATGTCAATGACGAAGCGGTAACGGACGTCACTCTTGAGGACACGTTCATAGGCTTCGTTAACATCCTTGATGTCGATCGTCTCGATTTCGCAGACAATGTCGTAGCGGCCGCAGAAATCGAGCATTTCCTGGGTTTCCCGGATTGAACCGATCATCGATCCGGACAGGCTCCGGCGACCGGGTATCAGTGAAAAGGCGTGCACCGGGATCATGTCTTCGGGTGCACCGACAATGACCATCGTGCCGTCGATCTTCAAAAGATTGAGATAGGCATTCCAGTCGATTGCCACGCCCGCCGTACAGATGATCAGATCAAAGGTCCCGGCAAGCTTCTTGAAGGTGGAGGCATCGCTGGTGGCGTAATAGTCGCTGGCACCAAGTTTTAGTCCATCTTCCTTTTTCGACAATGTCTGCGAAAGCACGGTAACCTCGGCTCCCATGGCTGCTGCTAGCTTGACGCCCATATGGCCAAGACCGCCCATGCCGACGATTGCGACCTTCTTGCCTGGTCCGGCGTTCCAGTGACGAAGCGGTGAATAGAGCGTGATGCCTGCACATAAAAGCGGTGCTGCGGCATCGAGCGGAAGATTGTCGGGAATATGCAGGACATATCCCTCCTTGACGACGATATGGTCGCTATAGCCGCCCTGCGTCGGCGTCTTTCCATCCGCTTCCACGCTATTATAGGTCTGCACCAGACCCGGCATGTACTGCTCATGGTCGAAATCACGAGTGGCACAGCCGACGCAGGAATCGACAAAACATCCGACACCGACGCGATCACCGATCTTGAAATCGGTCACTTTTGAACCGACCGCAGTTACAATACCTGCGATTTCATGGCCCGGAACAATCGGATAAGTGGCATTTTTCCATTCGTTGCGGACGGTATGGATGTCCGAGTGGCAGATACCTGCAAATTTGATGTCGATGACAACATCGTCATCATTGGGCTCGCGGCGCTCGAAGGTAAAGGGGACCAGCGGCTTCGACGCATCGGTCGCAGCATAGCCTCTTGCAATTGCCATTGGGGAACTCCGTTCATTCGGTTTCATGCACGACGGATACTGCACCATGCACGTGCAAAAACGAAGGGACAGATTGACCAGTCCGTGTCCGCCGCATCATGAGGAGATAATGTCAACAAAGGAGCATCTTGGCTACAAGTACAGCATCTGTCACGATGAAGGGCAGGAATTGCTGTTTCCCGTACCGTCGGCTGCGGACCAGTGCGCCGATGTCGGCTGGACTTCTGACTTGTTTTGTCATTTTTATTTCCCGATCAGTTATCCGCCACAATGCCAAGGTCACAAAGTCGTCGTCTCCAAAGCGATCATGCGCGGTGGATGTTTCGGGTCAACGCCGATTTGACGTGAAGCGAGGATCTCTGGCCCTGGTCCTTTCTTCCCAGGATACATTTATCTGCATCTACCTTGAAAAGCCGCTTGACCGGGGAGGCGGATCTCGTCTAATACGTCAACGAACCGTACCGTACGGTACTAGAATTGGGAGTTTGATCCGTGACCGGCGATGCGAGCTGCATTCCAGAGTTTACGCCGCGCCAGACCGCCGTTCTGGAGCAGGCGTTGCGCCTTCTGGTCGAAGGGGGTGACAAGGCTCTGACCACATCGGGTCTTGCGCGGGCAGCCAATTGTTCGAAGGAAAGCCTTTACAAGTGGTTTGGTGACCGGGAAGGTCTGCTTGCAGCAATGATTGCCTATCAGGCGAGCAAGGTTCGAACGAGCGAACGAGGCAAGGAACGTCTTAACGCAGAGAGCCTGCGTGAACATCTTGAACTGTTTTCTCGTGACCTTCTCGAAGTGCTGTCTGGCGATGTTTCACTGGCACTGAACAGATTGGCGATCGGACAGTCTAGCCGGGATGGATCCAAGCTTGGCAGACTTCTCGTGGAACATGGCAGACGCCAGATCGACCGGCGCGCCATGGCACTGATCGACGCAGGTAAACGGGTTGGCCTTCTGCGTTTTGATGATGCCGATGCAGCCTATCACACGCTCTACGGTCTGGTCGTTTCCGATCTGCATGTTCGCATGCTGCTTGGCGAGACCGGCCCGAAAGACAGCGCACGTCAGGCGCACAAGGCGATCGACGCCTTCATGGCGCTCTACGGTGTGCAACAACAATCGGGGGAGGCGGCGCGCTTCTCTTCGGGACGATGAACCAGCAATATTCAGCACGCATAGGGAAGGATTACACAATGCGCGTCTATTATGATCGCGATGCCGATCTCAATCTCATCAAGTCGAAGAAGGTCGCCATCATTGGCTATGGTAGCCAGGGCCGGGCACACGCGCTCAACCTGAAGGATTCCGGGGCACAGAACGTCGCAATCGCCCTCAAGGCCGGCTCTGCGACCGCGAAAAAGGCAGAATCGGACGGTTTCAAGGTCATGACGGTTGCGGAAGCTGCTGCCTGGGCCGACCTGATGATGATGGCGACCCCAGATGAATTACAGGCAGACATCTACAGAGACGAGATTGCAGGCAATATTCGCGACGGCGCAGCCATTGCTTTTGCTCACGGCCTCAATGTTCATTTCGGACTGATCGAACCCAAGGCATCCGTCGATGTCGTGATGATTGCTCCAAAGGGCCCGGGCCATACCGTGCGTGGCGAATATCAGAAGGGTGGCGGCGTGCCATGCCTGGTTGCCGTTAACCAGAACGCTTCCGGCAACGCGCTCGAACTGGCCCTTTCCTACGCCTGCGGCGTTGGCGGCGGTCGTTCGGGCATCATCGAAACCAATTTCAAGGAAGAGTGCGAGACCGACCTCTTTGGCGAACAGGTTGTGCTTTGCGGTGGCCTGGTCGAACTCATTCGCGCAGGCTTCGAGACGCTGGTGGAAGCCGGCTATGCTCCGGAAATGGCCTATTTCGAGTGCCTGCATGAAGTGAAACTGATTGTGGACCTGATCTATGAGGGCGGTATCGCCAACATGAACTACTCGATCTCCAACACCGCCGAGTGGGGAGAATATGTCAGCGGTCCACGCATCATCACCGAAGAGACGAAGGCAGAGATGAAACGCGTCCTGAAGGATATCCAGACGGGTCGCTTCACCTCCGAATGGATGCAGGAATATCGCTCCGGCATGGCGCGCTTCAAGGGGATCCGGCGTAACAATGACGCCCATCAGATCGAGGAAGTCGGTGAAAAGCTTCGCGGCATGATGCCCTGGATTGGCAAGAACAAGCTGGTCGACAAGACCGTCAACTAAGATTATCGATCGCTCTGCGATCCATCTGCGCCGCGCCTTCGACAGAGGGCGCGGCGCAGTCTTTTGTCTCACGTCGGAGCAATGACACTCCACGTCGGCATAAAGTAGCCATGAAGTTACCCGTCCTTTCCTTAAGGGTTTTTCCCCTTAAAGAGCAAAGACCTCCTGCATAATGAAGCGGTTTGCGCGCGATGTCTCCAGAGGTTGCCACCAGGGTCGCCACTACGGTCCTGTAAACCTGCCCCAGACCTTCAGGATCACCCTTTCGACGTTCACATTGACCTTCGCATTGCCGCATCCAGGAATGTTCCTGAGAACAGACGCTCTTCTCCCAGATTGTCGTGCCATAGAAACTGTCGTGCGCGATCGGACCGGGCCATGCTGCCGGCGTAACTGGCTCGCTTTACCTGGAATTGCGCGCCCGTCACTGTTTGGGTTGCATCGTCATATCCAATCGAAGAAGCCTTGAGCGTGCGAGCTTTCCAGCGCCTGGACGGCGGCGTCACGCGCGTAAAATAACCGATAGGTCAGTGTTGCTGACCTATCGGTTATTTGGTAGCGTTCCTCACCATCATTGAAATAAAAGGAAACTCCCATGCTTGATTGGGAACATGTCTTTGCCACGCGTTCCCACAGGATGCGGGCGTCGGAGATACGCGAACTCCTCAAGCTTCTCGACCAGCCGGACATTATCTCGTTTGCTGGCGGCATTCCGGACCCGGCGCTCTTTCCGGCGGAAGCATTCAGTCAGGCCTATTCGGAGATCTTTTCGGGACCGCAGGCCAATGCTGCACTTCAGTATTCGGTGAGTGAAGGTTATCGACCATTACGACAGTGGCTCGTTGGGGAAATGGCAAGGATCGGTGCACCGTGCGGCGTCGACAACATCTTCATCTGTTCGGGATCGCAGCAGGCTCTCGACTATCTCGGCAAGCTGTTCCTCTCGCCAAACGATACCGCTCTCGTGACCTGGCCGACCTATCTTGGAGCGCTGCAAGCCTTCAATGCCTATGAACCGTCCTACGATCAACTGACACTCAACGGCAACCGCACGCCACAGGGCTACAGGGATGTTGCCGCGCGCACCGGCGGGACCGTGAAATTTGCCTACCTTTCAGCGGACTTCTCCAATCCGACCGGGGAAACCGTCGATCGTGCCGGACGTGAACGGCTTCTCGATCTGGGTGATGAGCTGGACATCGCCATCATTGAGGATGCTGCCTATCAGAACCTCCGTTTCGACGGTGAACCCGTACCTCCCATCCTGGCGCTCGACATCCTGCGCAAGGGCGGTATTGAAAAGAGCCGCACCATCTACTGCGGCAGTTTCTCAAAGACCCTGGCACCCGGCCTTCGCGTCGGCTTCGTGGTTGCGGCAAGCCCGGTGATCAGGAAGCTGGTCCTGATGAAGCAGGCGGCTGATCTGCACTCGTCGACAATCAACCAGATGGCCATCCATCTGGTTGCGGAAAGGACCTTTTCACAACAGGTCCTGAATATCACCAAAACATACAGCGCCCGGCGTGATGCAATGCTTGACGCCCTTGCAAAGCATATGCCGCCTACGACAAGCTGGACGAAGCCGGAAGGCGGCATGTTTGTCTGGTTGCGGTTGCCGGAGGGGCTGGATGGTAGCGAATTGCTGGCGCGATCTCTTGACACCGAACGGGTTGCCTTTGTCCCGGGCGGGGCCTTCTTTGCAGACGGATCGAACCGCAACAGCCTGCGGCTTTCCTATTCATGCGCCAGCGAAACAATGATTGCGGAAGGGATAGAGCGACTTGGTCGCCTGATTGGCGCCGCCGCGTCTAAGGTGGCCTGAACCCGCGCAAGGACTGTCGCTTTCAAACGGCTGATTTCTGTCGCTGCCCGTCAACGCGGATTGCCGCTTATCCGGATGCCCATGACGGCCGGCGACGAGCGGCATTTTGCGGAGGGTGGCGGCAGAGGCTCGGTTCTTGCAGATTGTTTCGCCCTTGAACCGGATGCGGCAAGGCAGATCTCAGATGACCTGATGCACGCTGCAGGTGCCGGGCTGGATGGTTCCGACCGGAAGACGCAGGCGTTTTCGTCTATCTTTGAACCAGAACGTCATGCGCAGCGCCTTTTCCCTTGGAACGGTCAGACGCTTCGTGCGCCTTTGAGTCAGCCTTTCGAAAGGAAGGGATTGTCTGTGCTGTCATCCAAGGGAAGTGGAGGTTGTAGACCAGATCACCAGTTGGCATAACGGATTGCCTCAACAGGGATGATCGCATGTCTGTCCGTATCGCCAGCTTCAATATCGAAAACCTCATCACACGCTTTGATTTCTCCGGTTACCGCAACGAATTGCGACGCGACCGTGTTTTGCGGCTCTACGATATCGACAGCGAGGAAATGTACGAGCAGATGGAACAGGCGCGCGCCGTGGCCGCGACAGATGATACGCGACAACTGTCTGCTCTCGCCATTGCTGAAGCGGATGCCGATATCCTGTGCCTGCAGGAAGTTGACAACATGCCGGCCTTGCACGCCTTCGAATACGGATATCTGTTTCGGATGGCCGGAGCGGGATACATGCAAAAATATCTCGTCGAGGGTAATGATACGCGCGGGATAGATGTTGCGGTCCTGATGCGGGAAAAGACCCGGCATGGCCAGCCGATCGAACTCGTCGACATTCGCAGTCACGCAATGCTCACCTATGGCGATCTTGATCTGTTCAATGACGAACTGGCCGCTTACGGAAATATCCATGACAAGATCTTCAAGCGCGATTGTCTGGAGCTAGAAATCAGGATCGGTGGGCGACCGCTCAATCTCTATGTTGTCCATTTCAAATCGATGAGCAGCCGGGGACAGGACGGTGACGGTCGCTTGAACACGATGCCCGTTCGCGAAGCCGAGGCACGGGCGGTCCGCCGTATTATCGAGGACCGTTTCGGAGCGTATCGCACGTCAGACAAGAACTTCGTCATTTGCGGCGATATGAACGATTACCAGGAGAAAATCAAAGTAAGCGGTTCCCGGCGTAGCGGATTCCATTTTGAATATGTACGCGAAGAGCGCAGTGCGCTTGACGTCTTCAGTTCCGACGGATTTGCGCATAATCCCGTCCTGCGGCGTGACAAGCTGGATCGCTGGACACTCTACCATTCCCGCGGCCCCCAGGAACAGCATTTATGCCAGCTTGATTACATCTGGCTCTCGCCGGCGCTTGCCGCCCGAAATACCAGGATGGTTCCCGAGATTGTCAGGTCTGGACAGCCTCACCGAACGCCTTTTCCAATGGGGCAGGAGGTGGATCTTTTTCCAAGGACCGGTTGGGACCGTCCCAAGGCATCCGACCATTGTCCGATCGTGACGGAGCTTGATCTCTAGATCGTTTCTTGGGATTTCAGCCCTTCGGCAGTTGCACGCCGGCGGGTGGTCGGGCAGTTTGCATAAATCAGGTTATTCGCGGGGAGATATCATGGCGCGCCGTTACGGAATTTACGACGTGTTTACGGATCAGGTTCTGGCCGGCAATCCTCTGGCAGTCATCTTTGACGCTGACGGCCTTGACGATAATACCATGCAGGCCGTCGCCAGGGAGATGAACCTTTCTGAAACCGTCTTCGTGAAGGCTTCGTCCAACCCGTCCTATGTTGCGAGCCTCAGGATCTTCACCCCGACGAGAGAACTGCCATTTGCTGGCCATCCGACGGTCGGAACCGCGGTCGCACTTGCGGAATTGCAGCATGGTGATGACAGCAATGTCGATATCGTCTGTGTTCTCGAAGAACGGGTCGGCCCGGTCCGATGCGCCGTACGGCTAAGACAACGCAGCGCCGGATTTGCGGAATTCGATCTGCCGAAGACACCGGTTCTCATCAACCTGCCACTTGACGCAAGCGGGATTGCCGATGCGTTGAGCCTCAATGCAAAAGCGGTTGGTTTTGAAAATCACAAGGTCTCGATCTGGAGCGCGGGTGTTCCATTTGTCCTGATCCCGGTTCACAGCCGGCGGGAAGTGGAGGCCCTGGAGTTCGATACGGCGCTCTGGGAAAAGGTCGCGCCATTTGTGGAAGGCAGCCTGACATCGGCCTATGTCTACTGTCGTGGCGGCGTCAATCATCAGGCAAGGTTCCATGCGCGGATGTTTTCACCCGATATGGGCATCGCTGAAGATCCGGCAACGGGTTCTGCGGTGGCAGCCTTTGCAGGTGCAGTACGTCATTTCGATGCCCTTCCGGATGGTCATCACCCGCTTCTGGTGGAGCAAGGGGTCGAGATGGGCAGGCCTTCCTATATCCATCTGCATATTGACGTGAAAGATGAGAAGATTGCAAAGGCGCGCATCGGCGGACAGGCGGTGCGACTTGCCCGTGGAACTCTCGAGCTCTGATGCCCGTTATCCTGGAGGAATGTCAGTCGGGAGAAGCGTGGCGGTCGTCAAGGGCAGACGCCGGCCGCTGATTTCGGTCATATCACTTTGAACTGACGCTCGATTTCTTCCCGGCTATCTCCTCGGGCAAGACACAACGCCAATAGTATTCTGGCTTTGACGGGACCGATGTCACTGCCAGCAATTATTCCCGACTTTCTGTTTTGGTTGCTATCAACGACCGACCCTGAACTCGTCCTTGAGGACTGCACGACTACGACATTTTCGGCGACAGCATCATGAATTGCCAAAGCTTCTGCCGGTGTTGTCATTCCTGGGCCAAAACCCGCGGACACAATGCCGCGTGCACCAGCCGCAACATATGCCCGAATAGCAACACCATCCGCGCCGATATGGCTGTAGGCGATGTCGACGCGTGGGAGATCTCGAAACAGGTCGTGCGGAAAGGTCGGTAGCGGCCTTCCTTCGGATCGCATCAGCCCAACATGCGGGCCATCAATATAACCAATAGGTCCACTCCACGGTGACTGGAAGGCCCCGAGCCGCAGTGTGTGGGTCTTGGTTACCGATCTTGGCGAGTGAATTTCGTCATTGATAACGACGAATACGCCAGCAAGGCCCCGTTTGGACGCGACCCGGACTGCGGCGGCGAGATTTGCGTTTGCGTCAGTTGATATGCCGGTGAGGGGCCGCATCGAACCGGTGAGAATAACCGGCTTCCTTACATCAAGGACCAGTGAAAGTGCCCATGCGGTTTCCTCGAGGCTTGCAGTTCCATGTCCGATGACAATACCGTCTACATCAGGATCGTCTGCGATCTTCAAGCATGTTTCGGCAAGGTCAGCCCAATCGTGACTGGTCACAGCAGTGCTGTCGATCTGGCGGAAGTTGATGGGAATGATATCGGCGAAATCGCCCTGTATGCCGATACGCTCGATCAGCGCCGATGCCTCAACTCGCTCATCGCCCGCATTATAATCCAGCAAATCGAACTGGTCGGCACCAATCGAGGCAATCGTTCCGCCCGTTCCGATGAAGGCAATTTTGGGGAGCATCTGGGTCTCAGTCCGAGCGGAATGCCAGGTGCGGTTTTGAAACCATGCCGGAATTCCTAAGGTTAGTAGGCAGCAGCGCAAGAACACGTGACAATGCGTGTTGCATAGACCAGCTCAAGGGTACCATGCAAGCGGCCACATTCGTTGAGCAATGCGGGATCGATGATGATTGCAGAGCGATTGGAGGACCATCTGAGCAATAACCTGCAGGAATTGAGTGCCGCAATCTTATTATTGGACGTACTTTCTGCAGGGCTCCATAGTGTCTGCGACGAAGAGGATGTGGTCCTCCCAAGCCGCGCCTGATCTGTCGCAAACATCACAAGATGGGGAACAAAAATGTTTAAATCAGCCTTTCGTATTCCGTTGATTGCAGCCATTGCAGTTAGCGCTGCCACGACTGTCTCAGCAGAGAGTTTCGATACCTCAAACATCAAGGTGGAAGAAGCTCTTGCGGCTCGTCTGCCTGACAAGATCAAAACCGCAGGTGTCATCACGATCGGTTCCGACACGGCCTATGCACCGTGGGAATTTCTGAGCGAGAAGGATGGTCAGACGCCGGAGGGCATTGATGTCGATATCGCAAATGCCATCGGCAAGAAGCTCGGGGTCAAGATCGACTTCCAGACGTCGGCATTCGAGGCAATTCTTCCCGCCCTCGGCACCAAATTCGATATTGGTGTTTCGGCCTTTTCGATCACCACTGAACGTATGAAGGCGGTCAACTTTGTCAGATACGCAGACACCGGCAGCATGTGGGCCGTGAAGGCTGGAAACCCGGGGAATTTCGATCCGGCCGATCCCTGCGGTCGCAAAATCGCCATCCAGTCCGGCAGCTATCATGAACGTGCGGTCAATAAGGAAAGCGAGCATTGCGTGGCGGATGGCAAGGCGGCCATAGAAATCCTGCCGTTCTCGAAACAACCTGAAGCATTGACACGTGTAGCGGCCGGTGGAGCAGATGCAACCGTATCTGGCGAAGCAGGCATCGGCTATGCGGTAAAGCAGTCGAAGGGCGCCTTTGAGACCTTGAAGCCGACCATCGGTCCGTTGTCACAACGTGGTCCAAACGGTATCGCAATCGCCAAGTCCGATATGGAACTCACCGAGCTCATCGCTGACACGATCAATTCCCTGATCGCCGACGGAACCTACAAGACTTTGCTAGATACGTGGGGCGTCGGTTCTGTGATCGTCGAGGAAGCCCTGGTCAACCCTGAAGTTAAGATCTGAACTGATGGCGTCCGAGATAGACAATATCGGGGCAGGCTTCGGGCCGGCCACCAGTGAGAGGCCGGAGGTCATGCGCAACGTCGTGGTCCCGCGTCGGCACCCGGGACGATGGATCGCAGTCGCAGTCCTCGCAGTCCTCGCACTTCAGGTGGGTCAGGCGATATCGGTCAATCCCAATTTTCATTGGGATGTCTACCTTACCTATCTGTTTGCCCCACCGGTCATCCGCGGCGTTGGCTGGACACTGCTTCTCACTATTGTCGCGATGGCGGTTGCCATTATCGTTGCGGGCTTGCTGGTTGTCATGCGGGACAGCGAAAATCCAATCCTTCGCGGCATTGCCTACGGTTGGGTG
>JAEWDP010000011.1 GCA_023390055.1 Pseudomonadota bacterium
GAAATCCAGACAACCGGCTTTGCACCCTATGACCTGGATGGCGGCACGCCATCCGCGTTTATAGGCAAGCAACTGGCTGTATCCTCCTGGGGTCAGACAGTCACGAAGGGCGTCGTGATCTTCAGGGTATCCTCACAACAGCTGGCACATGCTGTCACGCCTGACGATTACGGAAAAACAATCGACGAGGCCCTGCTTCTGGACGGTGAGGGCACCTTCCGCAGCGGCGCATTCGTGGCCGGCAAGCCCCACGACATCCCTGCCCCGCTTGTGGAAGCGGCAGCAAACCGGACTGCCGGATCAGCGTTCGCGACAGTTGCCGGCGAGCCACTCTTCTTTTCCTACCAGCCGACAAGCCTCTTTGGCGAGCCGCATCTGCTTGCCATGGCGCAGAACGAAGACCAGGTCCTGGCCTCTGCGCGTGACCTCGCCTACTGGGCAATCCTTGCCACGCTCGCAGTCCTCGTCGCCATGGGCGTCATCGGCACGTATATCGCAGCGCGTCTCACACGTCCGTTGACGGATCTTGCCAACCTCATGAACCGCCTCAATGACGGCGATAAGACGATCATTGTCGACGGCGTCAATCGTGGCGACGAAGTCGGCGTCATGGCACGGGCACTGGAATCATTCCGTCAGGGTGCTCTCGACAAGGAGCGCATGGAAGAAGAGGCCCTGCGCAAGAACGAGGAAATCGACGAGGAACGTCAACAGCGCGAAGCAGAAAAAGCTGCCAGCGCCCAAGAGATCGAAGAAGCTGTATCTGCCCTGGCGACAGGTCTTGCAGCTCTGTCTCAGGGCAGGCTCGATCAGCGCATCACCACTGCGTTTGCACCGGCACTCGACCATCTCCGCCACGACTTCAACAATTCCCTGGCAGGGCTGGAAGCAACGATTTCCACAATCGGTCACAGTGTCACGACGATCCGGGCCGGCTCAGGAGAGCTGAAGATGGCATCCGACGACCTGTCGCGCCGGACGGAACGCCAGGCAGCCGCTCTTGAAGAGGCCGCCGCAGCGCTGGCCGACATGACAGGTGCAGTCAACAGCGCATTGACACGTTGTGAAACGGCCGTCGACGTGGCAGCGGACACGCTAAAGGGCGCTCATACGTCCACTGATGTCGTGCGCAATGCCATCGAGGCAATGGAGCGGATCGAAAGCTCCTCTTCAAAGATCCGCCAGATCATCGACGTCATCGACCAGATCGCGTTCCAGACCAACCTTCTGGCTCTCAATGCAGGTGTCGAGGCGGCACGCGCCGGTGAAGCCGGCAAGGGCTTTGCTGTCGTTGCCCAGGAAGTGCGTGAACTTGCACAGAAGTCGGCAACTGCAGCCCGTGACATCGGCGCCCTCATCACGGCATCGGCATCCGATGTCGAAAATGGCGTTGCCCTGGTGTTGAAGACTGGTGAAAGCCTCGAGCAGATCCAGGGCAATATCCAGTCGATCAACGAGCATATCGGGTCGATCGTCGGGTCGTCCCGCGAGCAGTCAACGCGTCTCACCGAGATCAACTCGGCCGTAAGCGGATTGGATCAGGTTACCCAGCAGAACGCCGCAATGGTTGAAGAAACGTCGGCTTCTGCCCATTCCCTGGCCAGTGAAGCAGAAGTGCTCAACGAACAGATCAGTCACTTTTCGGTGGATAACGGAAGCTCTGTTCAGGAAAGACAGGCCGCCTGACAGGCAATCTGTTCGACCACAAACCGGTCCTTTCATCAAGCCAGCCCCTTTTCAAAAAGGGGCTGGCTTTTTTGACGCTCCAATTGCCTCGGGCGCTCAATACAGGCATTCCGGCGGGAACCTTGCACGCGCAGTGGAGGCTTGAAGGCGCGATTTCGATCCGCTCTGCAGTCAACAGCCGTGCATTTTCACATCCGCGATAGTTGACGATCAGGACTTGCATCTGACGTGATCGCGGTTAGTTGAATGCACAGACCGAACAACGGCAGAGGACGCTCCATGGCCGCACGCGATCGCTACTCTAGAAAGCTCGAATGTTCCCAATGTGGACATTCCGGTTTCGCAGAGGTTTCCGAAAGTGACGAACTGAGGGCCGGCAACAGGGATTTCAAGATCGACGAGATGCCCGGTGGTTTCTCGACAGAGTTTGCGTCGCCGGACCCGAAAAGGTTCATGCTGCGCTGTCATTGCGGCCACAAGTTCCGCTTCGAACAGAAAACAGCCTACCCGCCTGGCGGCGAACCCCGCTAGGGCGCGCTTCCCGACTATTACGGCCCTGGAGGGGCTATGTATTTCAAGGCTGGACCTGGACACCTATCTTCCGAAAATGCACCAGGCAGCGTGTCAATCACATGTCTTGCCATCGCGCCGCCTATGTATTATAGCCCGCCCATCCGCGTAGACACCCTTGGAGGCAACGCGGATGAAGCGCATCGCGAGGTGCCCTTCAGGTTTACCAGTTGCGTTTATCGCACCGGCAAACTCTCCAAACAACCTCGAAAGGATTTGCCATGAGCCAAGCATCATACGAGCTCAAGGCCGAGGCGCGCGAACGGGTCGGTAAGGGGTCCTCCCGTGAACTTCGCCGCAACGGTTTGATTCCTGCTGTAATTTACGGTGACAAGCAGCCTCCCCTGGCTATTGCACTGTCGAGCAATGAAGTAACCAAGCGCATTCAGGCCGGTGGCTTCATGACGACGATCGCGGCCATCGATCTCGACGGAAAGAAGATCCAGGTCCTTCCAAAGGACTATCAGCGCGATCCGGTTCGTGACTTCACGCTTCACGTCGATTTCCTCCGCGTTTCGAAGGACACGGAAGTCAGCGTTGATGTTCCTGTCCGCTTCATCAACGAAGAAAAGTCCGGCATCAAGATTGGCGGCGTTCTCAACGTTGTTCGTCACACGGTAGAATTCCTCTGCCCGGCCGACGCCATCCCCGACAATATTACCGTGGACCTCGCGGGCCACAAGATCGGTGACAGCCTTCATATTTCGCACGTTTCCCTGCCAAAGGGTGTAAAGCCCGTCATCTCCGATCGCGACTTTACCATCGCAACGATCGTTGCTCCGGCAGCCGGCGTCGAAGAAGAAGCCCCTGCAGAAAACGAAGAGACACCACAAGCCGAATAATCGGCTTCTTGTCCTGGAAAGACCCGCCTGTCGCAGGCGGGTTTTTTTGTTGGCTGCCTGTTGTTGGAATAACGGCAAGGTTGGCCCTGAGATCGCAATACTCGTCGAAAGTATTGCCACGATCTCCCCCAAGGCAACTGCAGGCTCTTTCCCGAAATTGTCGAAACTGTAGGCCTGCGGCAGACACCGGACCACAGGCGGTACCACGTTCGATCTTCTCCAGGCCATTGAACCCGCGATCGGTCACCTCCCTGTATGCAGAGGCGAGGAACTTTCCGCATAATGTTCGAACCTGGTTGACTTCCTTGCACGTTCGCGGTGGAGAGGGACATCGGACGAAACGGAATTGTGGACATGCAGATAATCGCGGGCCTTGGCAATCCTGGTGCAAGATATGCGGGCAACCGGCACAATATCGGCTTCATGGCAGTGGATGCGATCCAGCGCAGACCCGGTTTCTCGTCATGGTCAAAAAAGTTCAAGGCCGAAATCTCCGAAGGTGAGCTGGCCGGAGAAAAGATCCTTCTCATCAAGCCTCAGACATTCATGAACCTGTCCGGCGAGGCTGTCGGCGAAGCCATGCGCTTCTACAAGCTTGGCCCGGAGAATATCCTGGCAATTTACGACGAACTCGATCTCGTCCCCGGCAAGGCGCGCATCAAGGTCGGAGGCGGCAATGGCGGCCACAACGGGGTCAAGTCCCTCGATGCGCACTGCGGCAAGGACTATCGCCGGCTTCGCATCGGCATCGGCCATCCGGGTGCCAAGGAGCTTGTCCACAACCACGTGCTCGGTGATTTTTCGAAGCTCGACCGTAGCTGGCTTGTTCCGCTGATCGAAGCCATCGCAGACAATGCGGAGATGCTCGTCAGGAGAGACGATTCTCAGTTGCTCAACAAACTGGCCTTGGCAACCGGTGAAAAACGCGCTGCAGAGCCGAAGGACCAGGGATCGAAGAAGACAGCGATGCAGTCCCACATTCACCAGGCACGCGGCACCAAGCCGAATGTTACCGCATCCGGTCCGATGGCAGAGATGTTGAAGAAGATCTTTGGTGGCAAGACGGACCGATCATAGTTAGTCTCCGGTTGCACGGCGGGCAGACTGTCACCTTTTTTCTCCCGAGAGATTGTCGAAAAGCGATGTCACAGGTTACGCATGCGATTGCCAACAATAACCGGATGAGAAGGTAGTGCCCGTATGAAATCATCAATCCTTGTGGCATTTCTCCTGGTCGCATTTGTATCCAACGCCGGTGCCGAGGAACTGTCCGGCATTCCCACAATCGTCGACGGCGATACGATCGATCTGCAGGACATCCGGATCCGATTGCACGGCATCGACGCACCAGAGGCTGGCCAGACATGCAAGACGACGGAAGGTCGTTCCTGGAAGTGCGGCGAGGCCGCGATGGACAGGCTCGTTTCTCTTGTCGAGCACGGTATAACCTGCAATCTGACGGGCGCCGACAGATACGACCGTTGGATTGCAGTCTGCCACCAGGCTGACGGAACCGACATAAACCGGGTCATGGTCGAGGAAGGTTATGCCTGGGCATTCAGACGCTATTCCGACGATTATGCATCGGTTGAGGAGACAGCCAAGGTTCTCAAGACAGGTATCTGGCAATCCGACACGACAAGCCCGTGGGACTACCGGGCTGAAAGATGGGCTGCTGCCGAGCAGGAGGCCGTCGACGGATGTCCGATCAAGGGCAACATTTCAAAGGCCGGTCAGATTTACCACACTCCCTGGTCACCCTGGTATTCCAGAACAAGGATCAGACTGGAAGATGGCGAACGGTGGTTCTGCACCGAGCGCGAGGCTATCGACGCCGGCTGGAGAGCCCCTGTCTGGCGCTAGCACACCTGGATCCCCGGTAGGTGCGACAATCATGCATGAAGCATTTCCGGGAGGAAATGCGCAAAGCATGCACCGGCCAGACGCCTCCACAGCATTTGGTCTGGCAAATGATGTGACATGGCCACAACGGCACTGGCACATTATGATGAAAGCCCTATGCTACTGGCCGTGGAGACGGCAACAGTGAAAGCCGACAATGGTCGTTAACTCAGCACGTTGCGATAACTGCCGCGATACCGGGTGGGTTTGCGAGGCACATCCTCGCAAACCGTTCAGTGGGCCGGGTGCTTGTCTATGCGGAGCAGCTGGAATGCCCTGCCCCATATGCAATCAATTTGACCTGGAAGATCAGCCACCGGATACATCCAGAATCTTGAAGAAGATCATCGTCAGCCACGAATAGCGGAGCCTCTTGCTTATGCGTTCTGACAAGGTGACATCTGAGCTATCGGCAAGTGACTGACGGCGAAGCAGCATGATCCATCAACGTCATGAACGACGTGGTCGCGCCTCCGCAAACAACAATCAGGACGCGATCAAAGCGGGCCAATCGCTCCGGATGCGCATAGGCTACCGCCAATGCGGCACCACAGGCCGGTTCCACGACCACTCGATGATCATCCATAAACCGAAGACAGGCGTCGACTGCGTCACCATCACTCACCACAACACTGTCCAAAGGCCGCGTTCGAGCGATCTCGAGGGCACGCCCACAAATTTTTTTTGCTCCAAGAGAGGTTGCAATACTGGTGATCGCCGGCAATTCGACGAGCCTGTCTGCCCGAAGGGAGGCAGATAGAGAGGCTGCTCCGTCCGTCTCCGCCGCGAGTATGTGGACGTGATCAAGTCCGTTGCGGGAAAGGCCCTCGGCAACTCCGCACAAAAGCCCTCCTCCCCCAACGGAAACAACGACCGCATCGAACGCCGCCCCGACCCTGACGATCTCGTCGATCATCGTCGCGTGGCCGGTCCACATGATCGGGTCATCGAAGGGATGGATGAAGGCGGCTTGCTCATCGACCGCTTCAAGCGCGCGTGCATTCGCCTCTTGCCACGAGGCGCCGTGAACGATCACTTCACCACCTTCCTGGCGTATCAGGGACTTCGCCATCTCAGTGGTCGTTTCGGGAACAAAGACTGTCACCGGGATCGAGAGCTGGCGCCCGGCATAGGCAACCGCTATCCCTGCATTCCCTCCAGACGATGATATGAAGTGTCGTTTGCCTCTTCCGGCATGGTGTTCGCAAACCGCCCCAATGCCCCTAATCTTGAAGGAGCCTGGCGGCTGAAGCGCTTCCATCTTCAAGAGAACAGGTCGTCCGGACCGTCTTGTCAGGGACTGTGAAACAAGCAGTGGCGTATCGATATGGAGCGACATAAGGTTCCTTCGCAAACGGGTTTCTTCAAGTTCTCTTCATAGGAAGCAATGGTCCGCCTGGCATGAAGTTTTCCTGGCGAAGCGGCAAAGATGGCTCTTCCCTTCCAGGAAATTTCACCAGGATAATCTTCTAGAGCTTCGCCATTCAAGTGTCGTCGTTGGCTTCGCAACAACGTCTGCATGCCTCCTTGTCGATACAGCAAACTCACGGATTACATTGGACTGAACCGTGGAAATGATCGCATTTGCACGGCAGTCGATCAACTTGCCGGACGATGTCTGCCCTTGACCCTTCCGGCCGTTTATCCCATAGCCAAGTCAACAATCGTTTCCAGCAACGGGTATTTTGACCGATGGGTTTCAAGTGCGGCATCGTTGGCCTGCCGAATGTCGGCAAGTCTACGCTTTTCAATGCTCTGACCAAGACAGCGGCTGCACAAGCAGCCAATTATCCCTTTTGTACGATCGAACCGAATACCGGCGAAGTCGCGGTCCCTGACCCACGCATGCCGAAACTGGCCTCGATCGCCGGCTCCAAGGAAATCATTCCAACCCGTATCTCCTTCGTCGATATTGCCGGCCTTGTTCGCGGTGCCTCGAAGGGAGAGGGCCTTGGCAACAAATTCCTGGCCAATATTCGCGAAGTTGATGCCGTCGTGCATGTCCTGCGCTGCTTCGAGGATGAAGACATCACGCATGTCGAAGGCCGCATCAACCCGGTCGGAGACGCTGAAACCATCGAGACCGAACTCATGCTTGCCGATCTCGAAAGCCTGGAACGCAGGATCGAGCAGACCCGCAAGCGCGCAACCGGAAAGGACAAGGAGGCACTTGGGCAGTTGCCGGTCATGGAGGCTGTCGTCAAGCTTCTTCAGGATGGCAAGCCTGCCCGTATCCTTCTGAAGTCCCTCAGCCCGGAAGACATCGTCATCCTCAAGGGGCTCAATCTTTTGACCTCGCATCCGGTCCTTTACGTCTGTAATGTCGCGGAAGCCGACGCTGCGAACGGCAATGACCATACCGAAGCCGTCGCGGCAATGGCCCGCGAACAGGGTGCAGAATGCGTCATCATTTCAGCGGCGATCGAATCAGAAGTGGCTCAACTCCCCGAAGACGAGGCGACAGAATTTCTCTCGGCGCTTGGACTTGGAGAAGCTGGTCTCGATCGCCTGATACGCGCCGGCTACAATCTGCTGGACCTCATCACCTATTTCACGGTAGGTCCGAAGGAAACACGCGCCTGGACAATCGTGCGCGGCACAAAGGCACCACAGGCAGCAGGCGTCATCCATACCGATTTCGAGCGTGGCTTCATTCGCGCCTTTACCATCGCTTATGATGACTATGTAGCACTTGGTGGCGAAGCTGGTGCAAAGGAAGCTGGCAAGGCCCGTGACGAAGGCAAGGAATATGTCGTCAATGATGGCGACGTGATCCATTTCCGCTTCAACACCTGATCTTCAGGGCCGTAATCAATGCGACAACCACTGTATTTCTTCGAGGATTTCACACCCGGCCGCGTCTTTGTCCTCCCAAAGCGCAGGGTTGCCAGCGAGGAAATCATCGCATTCGCCCGCGAATTCGATCCTCAGCCCATGCATGTTGACGAAAAAGCCGGCACGGCAAGTATTCTTGGTGGACTAGCCGCTTCCGGCTGGCACACAGGCAGCATGTTCATGCGCATGATGTTTGATGGCTGGTTGTCGGCCTCGGCATCGGAGGGATCACCTGGAATCGACTACATGGACTGGAAGAAGCCGGTTCTGGCCGGCGACACGCTGTCGGGCCAGTCAACCGTCGTCAACGCGCGTGCGCTTCGCTCGCGTCCCGGCATCGGGATCGTAACCTTCCTTCACGAGGTAACGAACCAGGACGGCGAAATGGTCATGAAGGGAGAAAACCCCATCATGATGCGTCTGCGCACGTCCGTGGAGCCCCAGTAATGAGATTGATCGAGCTCTCCCCGCCAGGCAGGAAGGTTGTGACCGGAACACTGTTGTTTACGGCAGAAGACATCATTCGCTTCGCACGCACCTATGATCCGCAGCCATTCCACGTCGATCCGGAGGCTGCCCGAAACTATGTCTTCGGAAACCTGTGTGCATCAGGATGGCATACCTGCGCAGGCTGGATGAAGACTTACGTCGCCTATTGGACTGCGGAAGTGGAACGATTGCAGCGCGACGGTATCGTCGCCCCCAAACTTGGACCATCCGCAGGCTTTCGCAAGCTCCAGTGGCTCAAGCCAGTTTATGCGGGTGACAGCATTACCTATTCCGTCGAAGTGACCGGTAGCCGGTCACTGACGTCGCGTCATGCCACCTGGATGAACCTTACCCACAATGAAGGTGTGAACCAGAACGGCGAGATCGTCATGCGCTATGAAGGAACGGTTCTCGAATTCGAATAGTCCGCGGCGTGTCAGGTTCAGTGGCCGTCAAAAGCCATCAGCGTCCGCACCTCCACACCAAGCGCCTCCAGTTTCTTGCGACCGCCGAGTTCTGGCAGGTCTATCACAAAACAAGCGGAGACGATCTCTGCTCCCTGTTGACGAAGCAGCTTGACAGCCCCCTCTGCCGTTCCACCGGTAGCAATCAGGTCGTCGGTCAGGATCACCTTTTCCCCGGGTTTTACCGCATCCACATGCATTTCCATTTCGTCGACGCCATATTCGAGGCTGTAGGCGATCCGCACGGTCTTGTGTGGCAGCTTGCCCTTCTTGCGAATAGGTACAAACCCCGCCGACAATTGATGTGCCAGGGCACCTCCGAGGATAAACCCGCGTGCTTCTATGCCGGCGATCTGGTCGACACCGAGCCCGGCATAGGGCCGCACCAGTTCATCGACGGCCTGTCGGAATGCCAGTGCATTGCCAAGCAGCGTCGTGATGTCACGGAATACGATACCGGGCTTGGGATAGTCCTTGATCGCACGAACGGAAGCGGCGAGGTCGATGGTCGATGTCATGAATTATCCCGATCGCTGTTAGGCGTTCCTGGGCTGTCGGAAACCTTCAAGACACCTACGCTTCCAGAAACAAAAAAGGCAACCCGAAGGTTGCCTTTCTATACGATATGATCGGGTCAAACCTCAATGTGGTTTGTTGGCGTATATCGACTTCTTTGTCAGATAGATCAGGCCCGTGAAGATCAACAGGAAGATCATGACCATGAACCCGGTACGCTTGCGCTGCTCGAGGTGTGGTTCGGCCGCCCACATCAGGAACGCCGAAACGTCCTTGGCATACTGGTCAAGCGTTTCAGGCGAACCGTCGTCATAGGTTACCTGCTCATCGAAGATGGGCGGGGCCATTGCAAGTGACGATGAAGCGACGAAGTACGGGTTGTAATATGTTCCCTCTGGGACCTCCACGCCTTCCGGCGGCTCCTGATAGCCGGTCAGAAGCGAGTAGATGTAGTCCGGTCCACCTTCCTGATACTGCGTGAAGATATCGAAGACGAATTGAGGGAAACCACGGGTGACGCCACGCGCCTTCGCGATCAATGAGAAGTCCGGTGGAACCGCACCATTGTTCGAGGCGGCTGCTGCCTGATCGTTCGGGAAGGGTGACGGGAAGTGGTCAGACGGCACTGCATTGCGATCGAACATGTCGCCGACATCGTTGGGACCATCGGTCACCTGATAGTTTGCAGCGAATGCCTTCACTTGCTCTGGCGAATAGCCAAGCGCTTCCAGGGTGCGGAACGGAACCAGCGACATGGAATGGCAGGCGGAACAGACCTCTGCGAAGACCTTCAGTCCGCGCTGCAGCTGCCCCCTGTCATAATGGCCAAATGGTCCTGCAAAGCTCCAGTCGACCTCTCTCGGGTGCTTGAGCGGATAGTGTGGCGTAGCACCCTCTTCATGTTCACCGCCTGCTGCGGCGGGCTCGTCCTGGGCCTGCACGGCCGAGAAGCCGAGCCCTGCAACGAGGGCCAGCGAAAGGATGCTTGTAACAAGCTTTTTCATAACTCTTATTCCCTCTCGGTCTCGGCTATCACGCGCTGGCTTCGCCAGCCTTGAGCTTCGCTGCATCGGACCTGTTCTGCTTTTCAAGTACATCTTCCGTAATCGAGTTCGGAATGCGACGCGGCGTTTCGAACAGACCAAGAAGCGGCATGATCACAAGGAAAAAGCCGAAGTAGTAGAGCGTGCCAAGCTGCGACATGACAACATAGACACCTTCCGCCGGCTGCGCGCCGAGCCAGCCCAACATGATGGCATTGGCCACGAAGATCCAGAAGAACAGCTTGTACCAGGGGCGGTAAACCGCTGAGCGGACCTTGGACGTATCGAGCCAGGGCAGGAAGAACAGCACGATGATCGAACCGAACATGACCAGCACGCCACCAAGCTTGGAATCGATCGGACCGATATTGAAGGTGATCGCGCGAAGCATCGCGTAAAATGGCAGATAATACCATTCTGGAACGATGTGGGCCGGTGTTTTCAGAGCATCAGCCGGAATATAGTTGTCCGGATGGCCGAGGTAGTTCGGCATATAGAAGATGAACCAGGCGTAAACGATCAGGAAGATCGAAACGCCAAGTGCGTCCTTCATCGTTGCATAGGGTGTGAAGGCCACGGTATCCGTCTTGGACTTAACCTCGACACCGGTCGGGTTCGTCTGACCGGTCACATGCAAGGCCCAGATGTGCAGGACAACGACACCGGCAATCATGAAAGGCAGAAGGTAATGCAGTGAGAAGAACCGGTTCAGCGTCGGCTGGTCAACCGCAAAGCCGCCAAGCAGGAACTGCTGGAACCATTCGCCGATCAACGGGAAGGCCGAGAAGAAGCCGGTGATGACGGTTGCACCCCAAAACGACATCTGTCCCCAGGGCAGAACGTAGCCCATGAAGCCCGTCGCCATCATCAGGAGGTAGATCACGACACCCAGGATCCACAGGATCTCACGAGGTGCCTTGTAGGAGCCGTAATACAGGCCGCGGGCAATATGGAGATAGACCGCGATAAAGAAGAATGATGCGCCATTGGCATGCATGTATCGCAACAGCCAACCATGGTTGACATCGCGCATGATCTTTTCAACCGACTCGAATGCAACCGTCGTGTGGGCCGCATAATGCATCGCGAGAACCACGCCCGTCAGGATCTGGACGATCAGCATCACCGACAGCATAGCGCCGAAGGTGTACGCGTAATTCAGATTGCGTGGGACGGGGTAGGAGACAAAGCTGTCATGGACCATGCGCGGCAGCGGAAGCCGCGAGTCGACCCATTTTTCGATGCCGGTAGACGGCTGGTATGTGGAATGACCGCTCATTGATTAATTCCCCTCAGCCAATCTGGATCACTGTGTCGGACGTAAATGTAAATGTCGGTATCGCCAGATTCTGGGGAGCAGGACCTTTACGGATACGACCCGCTGTATCGTAGTGCGAGCCGTGGCAGGGACAGAACCATCCGCCAAAGTCACCGGCCTGACCGAGCGGTACGCAGCCAAGATGGGTGCACGAACCGATCATCACGATCCAGTTTTCCTTGCCCTCACCGGCAGAGCGGGCCAGGTCAGTCGCTTCCGCGTTCGACGCAATGTTGTCGTTTCGCGCAATCGGGTCCTTCAACGCTTCAAGTGCGACGGCGTTGGCTTCCTCGACCTCCTGCTCCGTACGGTTACGGATGAAGACCGGCTTGCCGCGCCACTTCACCGTCAGCGACATGCCCGGCTCCAGTGCTGAAACATCGACATCGACCGATGCCAGCGCCAACGTCGAAGCGTCCGGTCGCATCTGATCGATAAAAGGCCAGGCCACTGCCACCGCCCCAACGACGCCAGCCATGCCGGTCGTCAAGTAAAGGAAATCACGGCGAGTGGGCTCGCCCAGTGTTTCGCTCTGTGTCTCGTGCTCGCTCACGGCTCAAACATCCTTCTCACGCAATTCGCGAAAAACCGCATCTGCCCCTCAACCAGGGAAGAAAATCTGGCCACATTTGGAACACAGACTCCCCGGCAATTTGGCGCGTTCTATGCTTCATCGCAAAATATGTCCAGCCTTGGCAAGGGGATGGCAGGCAGTTTGTCACGGCATTTCTTCGGGCTCTTCACATCACCCTGCAATGACGGTCCCGCAGATTGAATGACGGCGAGCTCTTGTCCCCCGCACCAGCGATCCGATTGGCATCGCCTTGTTAACCGGGAGAGAGGCTTTGGGTCGCGGCAAAACGGTTCACATGCTCACCGACTGCGGGCCGAGCAACCCTGGGGAGGCTGTCTTGATGAGAAACCGCCTGTCGATGGCCATATGCGTCATCGTGTCGCTTGTGCTGAGGGGTATAGCCATATGCCGTTTCAACGGATTGTGGTTGTTCCCAGTATATTCCCCACCCTGAAGGTTCGAGACCTTCTGTCGGAAGCCTTCTCTTGTTGCCGATTTCCAGATCCGATCGCTTCCCTGATTGTCCGCTCCGCTCGGCTCCATAGGCAGCGACCCACCGTACGGGTCACCTTGAAGCTAGAACAGCCTGCACCTGTCATTGTGCAGCGTCTGCGGCGAGGAAACCGCCGGACTGACGTGCCCACAGATCCGCATAGATCCCATTGGCGGCAATCAGTGCGCCATGGGTTCCCTCTTCGACGATACGACCCCGGTCCATCACGATCAGACGATCCATGGCCGCGATCGTGGAAAGTCGGTGGGCAATGGCAAGAACGGTCTTGTTTTGCATCAGTCGTTCAAGGTTCGACTGGATCACCGCTTCGACTTCAGAATCAAGTGCCGAGGTTGCCTCGTCCAGTACCAGAATGGGTGCGTTCTTCAGCATGACCCGGGCGATCGCAATCCGCTGCCGTTGGCCGCCGGACAGCTTGACGCCGCGCTCCCCCACATGTGCATCGAAGCCCGTTCTTCCACGCTGGTCCTGGAGTTCGGCGATAAAGGCGTCTGCCTCTGCCCGTCTTGCTGCCGCTTGCAGCTGCGCTTCGCTCGCATCCGGACGACCAAACAAGATATTGTCACGAACCGAACGGTGAAGAAGCGATGTGTCCTGGGTGACCATGCCGATCTGCGCACGCAAGCTTTCCTGCGTCACCGTTGAAATATCCTGCCCATCGACGAGGATGCGTCCGCCTTCAAGATCATAAAAACGCAAGAGCAGATTGACGAGTGTCGACTTGCCTGCTCCGGAACGCCCGACGATGCCGATTTTTTCCCCGGGATGGATCGTTAGTGACAGATCGTCGAGAACACCTTTGCTCCTGCCGTAATGGAAACTGACATTTTCGAACCTGATTTCGGGGGCGGCGACCTTCAGGGTCGGCGCATCCGGTTCGTCAACGAGCCCGATCGGCTGCGAGATCAGTTCTGCGGAATTTTGCACCGTACCGAGATTGCGCATCAGTCCGTTGAGCTGGGTCATCAATCGGCCAAGCAGGAAGTTGAGCCGCAACATCAGCGCAAGTGTGAAGGCCACACCCCCCGAGCTGATCAGACCTTCAAGCCACAGGTGAAGGCTGAGCCCGGCCATCATCACGATCATTGTGCTCGACAGGAGCGCCATTGAAGCTCGCACACCAGTCAAAAGACGTGTGAAATCGATGATGGTTTTCTGGAAGCTCTCGAAGCCGGAACGCATGTAGCGGTCATTGGCCTCGTCGTTGCCGAACAATCGCAGCGTCTGGATATTCGAGTAGGAATCGACCATGCGGCCACTGATCATCGATCCGGCCTCGGCAGACAGTTTGGAATGCTCGCGTATGCGCGGCACGAAGTACCAGGCCAGAACGCCAAACACGATCAACCACACGAGCACGACGATGGCCATGCGGGCATCGAGCTGCGCTACCAGCACGAGTGTCGACACCGAATAGATGACCACGAACCACAGGCTTTCCATCAGCGTCGTCAAGACGTCTCCGGTCGCCTGCCCCGCAGACCAGACCTTGGTCACGATCCGCCCGGAAAAGTCGTTCTGAAAAAAGGAAAGAGACTGCCGCGAGACGTGCAGGTAGGACTGCCAGCGCACCAGGTTGTAAAACCCCGGCGTCATGATCTGCTGATCGACGAGAGCGGTCAGCGACGCAACAACGAAGCGTCCACCGCCGATGACCACGGCCATGAACAGGAGCTCACGGCCGTGCGTGGCCATGAGCCCCGACCATCCCTCACCTGGCTCGATGGTCGCCAGGATGTCGACAATGCGACCAACAAACCAGAACATCGCCGCTTCAATTCCGGCGGCGGCTCCACCAAGCACCAGCATCGCAAGGAACGGTGCCTTGGCTTGGCGGACATAAAACCAGATGAAAGCTGCGAGACCATCCGGTGGGTTGAGGTTTTCGAGACGATCAAAAGGCTGGATCCAGTTCTCGAAGTAGCGGAAGATGGCTTTGATCATGGGCTGGGATATATGTCCATTCCGGCTCCTGGCAAAGGGCTGTCCGGCTTACAATTCGTTAATCACCGCAAGCGCATGCCAGAGAGCAGTGTTTGTCAACCAGGGCTGCCGTTTTCACATGGTGACCACAGGCGCCAAGGGAGCTTATCGGCAACGCAACTGGCTGTCACATCGTGGCACATGGGCCTTGCCGCCTGCCGCCAGGGTCGGATTTTTGCTGCATTCCCTCGCGCATATGGGCCTTCCACGGCCGGTAGCGTCTACTGCGCGGCAGCTTCCTCAACATCCTCGCCGCCGAGAAACCCGCCGGACTGACGTTTCCACAAATCGGCATAAATGCCGCCGGAACGCGCCAGATCATGGTGCGTTCCCACCTCGACAATGCGGCCCTTGTCAAGGACGATCAGCCGATCCATCTCGGTCAGTGTCGACAGCCTGTGGGCGATTGCAATCACCGTCTTGCCCTCCATGAGCTCGAAGAGGTTTTCCTGGATTGCGGCCTCAACTTCTGAATCCAGAGCAGATGTCGCCTCGTCGAGAACAAGGATCGGAGCGTCTTTGAGAAAAACCCGTGCGATTGCAATCCGCTGCCGCTGGCCGCCCGAAAGCTTCACGCCGCGCTCACCAACATGGGCGTCGAGGCCCGATCGGCCCTGCATGTCGGAAAGTCCCTGGATGAACTCCCAGGCATTTGCCCGCTTCGTCGCCTGAATGATTTCGGCGTCGCTCGCCTCCGGCCGGCCATATGCGATATTATCGCGGATGGAACGGTGCAGGAGGGAAGTGTCCTGCGTCACCACACCAATCAGCGCGCGCAAGCTTTCCTGAGACACGTTCGAGACGTCCTGGCCATCAATCGTGATACGGCCGGATTCGAGATCATAAAAGCGCAATAGCAGGTTCATGAGCGTTGTCTTGCCAGCTCCCGAGCGCCCCACAAGGCCGACTTTCTCGCCAGCGGCAATTTCGAGTGTAAGGTCCTCGATAACCCCCTCTTTCTTGCCGTAGTGAAAGCGGATCCCCTCGTAGCGGATCTGCCCCTTCCTTGCCGTCAGTTGCGATGCTCCGGCCCTGTCCGTCACGTCATGCGGCTTCGTCATCATCGACATGCCGTCATAAACGGTACCGATCGCTTCAAAAAGTGCCGAGACTTCCCACATGATCCACTGCGACATGCCATTGATGCGCATGGCAAGCCCGATCGCTACTGCAACGGAACCGACGGACACACTTCCCGTGAGCCAGAAGGAAATGCTTGCTGCAGCAACCAGGAAGACCGTGATGGCATTGTTGAGGTCGACAAAGATGTTGAGGAGCGAAATCTGTCGCATCTGCCGATGCACAGTGCCAAGAAATTCGTCCATGCCTTCGCGGGCATAGGTCTCTTCACGCCCAGCATGCGAAAAGAGCTTGACCGTGCCGATGTTTGTATAGCTGTCGACGATGCGTCCGGTCATCATCGAGCGGGCGTCTGCCTGCGCGCTGGACAGTTTCCTCAACCTGGGAACGAAATGCCACAGGATCAGGCAGTAGACGACAAGCCACAATATGAGCGGCAAAACCAAACGCCAGTCAACGATCAGGACGAGCGCCAGCATGGAGATGAAGAAGCTGATTGCATAAACGAAGACATCGATGATCTTGAGCACGGCTTCACGGATCGCAAGCGACGTCTGCATCACTTTCGTCGAGACCCGGCCTGCAAACTCATTGGCAAAGAATGTCATCGAATGACGAAGCAGGAAGCGATGCATCTGCCAGCGTGCAATCATCGGGAAGTTGCCTGCCAGAACCTGGTGCATCGTCATTGTATGGATGGCACCTGCAAGCGGCAACACCACAAGCAATACGAAGGCCATCCAAACGAGCCTCCCGCCTTCCTGAGCAAGGAATGACGCACGCTCCGCATCCGACAGCCAGTCGACGATATTTCCGAGGAACTGGTAGAGGACAACCTCTGCAATGGCGATTATCATCGAGCACGCACCAAGCAGGATCAGCCAGGGCGCGGTCGGTTTCGTATAGTGCCAGCAGAAGGCAAGAAGACCCTCGGGCGGCAATTCCGGCAGATCCTGGGGATAGGGATCAACGCGACGCTCGAACCACGAAAACATGGTTATTCTCCACTGGGTATCAGCTGGATCCGGACTTCACCAGGCATGAAGGTCCGCATCACGGCGGAAGAAAACTGAAAACAGGGCCATCGACGGCCATGTACGAAATACAAAGGAAAAGGAAAGGCGAAAAGACCGCGATACGCCTATGCTCGAGGCAAGACAGTCGGGACCAGAAGGCGGGTCTGCACGGTAATATCCATGTAAGCCTCCTGAGGCTGGCGTTGACGATGGTTTTTTCTAGCGCGGTCGGCCAGTTTTGCAAATGACAAATGGCCACGAAGCAATGGAACCGATGCGACAGCAGCCGGTTGTTGCCCTGGCGTCACAGCACGGCTGGTCTCGTCGGTTGCTTTGACCGGCGATGGCCAATCACCTATGAGAAGATCATGTCCGACATTCACATTGCCCTCTATCAACCTGATATTCCCGGAAATGCCGGCACCATATTGCGACTTTCTGCCTGCCTTGGCCTGAAGGTACACATTATCGAGCCGGCCGGCTTCGACATCTCTGACCGCAATCTGAAGCGCGCCGGCATGGACTACCTGGCAAGCGTCGCCCTCACCCGTCACATCAACTGGCAGACCTTTGAAGAATGGCGCAAATCGGTACATCGTCGGATCATCCTGGCTTCCACAAAGGCAGCACTGCCCTATGTAGGGTGTCAGTTTCATCGGGATGACATCCTTCTCTTCGGGCGCGAAAGTGCCGGCGTTCCCGATCACGTTCACGAGGCCGCTGACCAGCGTGTCCTCATTCCGATGATCGAAGGGCAAAGATCGATCAATGTCGCCATGTCGGTCGCAATGATTGCCGGAGAGGCATTGCGACAGATATCCTGGACTTAGGCGAAAAACCGTAGGAAAAACCACCGCTTGCGGCGTCTTCCTTAACCATCGTTCCGGTATCTTTTCTTTAGCCGGCAACAGAACTACTCTGTCTTGCAGAAAGGGCGTTTCGGGATCTGGCATGGAACCAACAGTCGTCATCATCAATCTGTTTGGAGCAGTGGCGTTGCTGCTGTTCGGCCTTGCGCAGGTGAAGGATGGCGTGACCCGGGCTTTCGGCGCAAAATTGCGGACGGGCCTTGCAACGGGAACGAGCAACGGATTGCGCTCCTTTGCTTCCGGCTTCGGCGCGACGATTGCCTTGCAAAGCTCGACAGCAACGGCCTTGACCGTCGCATCCTTTGTTGAGCGCGACCTGATCCGCCCGCGCATGGCACAGATCGTCCTGCTTGGCGCCAACGTCGGAACTGCCGTCACGGCCTGGATTGTGGCGACCGGGATTGCATGGCTTTCACCCCTTCTGCTGCTGACCGGTGTCATTGTACATCGTGGCCAGTCCAGTGCCCGCAAGGGTAGCGGCACCGCCCTGATCGGCATCGGCCTCATGCTGTTGTCGCTCCATCTTTTGTCGGCGGCGACCGAACCTATGCGGGAATCGCCAGCACTTGCAGCCTTTGTCCGATTGCTTGACGGTGCCTGGCCGGTCGCAATCAGCCTGACAGCAGTCCTGGCTGTCCTGTCCTCGTCCAGCCTCGCTGTCATCGTGCTGATCCTTTCGCTCGCATCCACCGGAGCCTTGTCCACTTCACTCATCATTCTCCTGGTTCTCGGTGCAAATCTTGGTGGCGCGATCCCACCGGTGCTTGCAACACTTTCGGGCCCAGCCTCGGCCAGGCGCATTACCACCGGCAACCTTGCCGTTAGAACAATCGGCTGTATCATTGCCCTGCCGGTTGCCACCTTTGCTGCAGAGCTTCTGGACATGCTGCCGCTGTCAGCCGAGAAACTGCCCGTCGATGCACATCTTGCCTTCAATATCGCACTGGCCTTGCTGGCATGGCCTTTCTCTGGCCTCATCTCTTCGACGATGAAGCGTCTGATACCGACCGGCGAAGATCCAGATACCGGCCCCAGGTTCCTCGACCACCAGGCAATTTCAACGCCCGTTGTGGCGCTAGCCAGCGCGACACGTGAGGTTCTTGCCATCGGCGATCTGATCGAGCGGATGTTGATCAGGGTCGAGAGCGCCTTCAAGAACAACGACCTCGCCCCGCTGGCGGAGATCGAAGTCCTGGAAAAGCGTGTCGACGGCCTGCAGCAGGAGGTCAAGATCTACCTGACGAAGCTCGGACGCGACGGCCTCGATGCCGATAATGTCCGCCGCTCGATCGCTATCATGGATTATGCCATCAACCTTGAGCATATAGGCGACATTATTGAGAAGGGCCTTTCCGAGGAGGTTCGCAAGAAGGTGTCTGGCAGCCTCTACTTCTCCGAAGACGGCTATCAGGAACTCAAAAGCCTGTTCGACCTGACCATCGAGAACCTGCGCACGGCACAGACCATCTTTGTTACCGGCGACTTCGATCTGGCGCTGCGGCTGATGGAAATGAAGGTCGATGTCCGCAAGGCGGAGAAACTGTCGGCCGAACAGCATCTCAAGCGCTTGCGCGACGGGCGAGCCGAAAGTCTTCAGACCAGTTCGCTGCACCTCGATATCCTGCGCGATCTCAAACGCATCAATGCCCATGTTGTCTCCGTTGCCCATCCGATCCTCGACGACAGCGGGCTTTTGCGGGAAAGCCGGCTGCGCCAGGTGGAACCGGGTACGTGACTTGCAGACCATCATGACCGGCGCCCTCCATGGATGCCTGGCAGATGCGACACCTGCAGAAAAGGGACACGATCGCGGCGACGATTGTTTTGAAACCGGCGATTTCCCAGGCCCTCGAAAACCCCGCCCGCCCCATCAACGGCTGTGAGGCGAGGAGCCAGGAACTGGCTCAGGTATTCGCAGAAAGAACGGGATCGAAATTCCATCAGGCAACCTCCTGGTAAGCTACCGTCTCGCGACCCAGCTTCAGGGTCTGCCCCCACCAGGAAAGCTGGGAGACAAGCCTTGATAGTCGTCTGAAATATTCTTGCGGATGCAGCAGCAGGCCATCGGCATCAAACTGTTCCCAGGCATTTGCAAAGCTGACCGTTTCACGAATTGTCATGGCTCCGACTTCGCAAAAGACCTGACGCAATTGCTCCACGGCACGCAGGCCGCCTGAAACTCCGCCATAGCTGACAAAGGCGACAGGCTTCGCCGACCACGGCTTGTGGTGGCAGTCGATGAGATCCTTGAGCGCCGCCGGATATCCATGATTGTATTCCGGTGTCACGACGACAAAGGCATCAGCTCGGGCAAGGGTCCGTCCGATCCGATGCTCGACCTCGGCACGCGCCATCGCTGTCTTCGTCTCAAGGTCTGCCGGATCAACGATCAGGACGTCCGCTGATACGAGATCTGGCAATTGCGACAGCGTCCAACTGGCAACCGTATCGCAAAAGCGTCCTTCACGTGCGCTGCCATAGATGACGGCCAGCGTTAAACTTGTCTGCATGTGTAAACTCCCTGGTTTTCGTACAAGAGAGCACCTGCTATAAAACCTCAACTATAGTTGAGGTCAACAGCCATGAATGAAAAAAACAATGATGCGATCCGGCGCGAGCTATCCGTCGGGGAAATCGCCCGCCGCAGCGGTGTAGCCATCTCCGCCCTGCATTTTTACGAAGCGAAAGGCCTGATCGAAAGCTTCCGCAATCGTGGCAATCAGCGTCGCTACCCGCGCTCCGTGCTGCGTCGGGTCGCGGTGATCAAGATTGCCCAGAAGACCGGGATCCCCCTTGCCGAAATTCGAGATGCCCTGTCTGTTCTGCCACATGACCGACCCGTCACTGCCAGCGACTGGCGCAAGCTGTCGCAAAGATGGAGGGAAAAACTGGACGAGCGGATTGCCTGCCTGACAGCATTGCGGGACCATCTGACCGGGTGCATCGGCTGTGGCTGCCTGTCGATGACGGAGTGCCCGTTGCGCAATCCCCACGACGTACTCGGCGAAAAGGGTTCAGGGGCCTTCATCCTGGAAAAGGAAACCACGAGGATGCGTTAGCCCGTTCCCCTGATACCTTGGTCACGGCGATTGACGCCTGCCCGGCATGTTGCCCCGGCTAACACGGGAGCCCCCGATTGAGTGGATTGGAACCGGCATTCGCATTCAGCAAAAAACCGGGCATCCAGCCAGAAATGCGAAAGGTGCGGTCCGCAGGGCAAGAGCATCTAGTCTGCGCTCGGCAGGCGCCGCATCGTGAATTCAATCCTGTCGCCCTCAAGCTGGCGCCAGCTCTCCACTTCTGTCCAGTAGGCTGCCTTGGGAAACGCCTCGAACCACTCACGTGCCTTCTGCCGGGCCTCTTCACGCGACAGACAGAAGGTCTCGCGCACGAACATCGACGATCTGCCGCCATTTTCCTGGCGATGTCGCTCTATTCTACGCTTCAACCCATCAAGTGGCGGCCGGGTAAATCGTGTCATGCAACCTACCTCTCTGCCGAAAGGATAGTATCCGTGGCCGCTCATTGCCAGCCGGAAATGCAAACTTGGCGGCCAGGGCATTGGCCCGACAATGCCGTTGCTGTTAAAGAAACAGTCAACAAAGGGAATCGTCGATCGGGGTTAAGCTTATGGAACGGCCTGTATTGCCAAAGGGTCTGCCGGAAGACATCGAGGAGAAGAAGGAAACCGCCAGACTGTGGTTTGAAAGCTTGCGCGATACGATATGCGCATCTTTCGAAGCCCTTGAGGATGGTCTTGAGGGCACGCTCAGCGACCAGCCGCCCGGCCGCTTCGTGGGACGGGACTGGCTGCGCGAGGAAGGTGCTGGTGGCGGTGGCCGCATGTCGATGATGCAAGGCCGTGTCTTCGAAAAGGTCGGCGTCCATACATCCACGGTTCATGGAGAATTCTCACCGGATTTTCGCACCCAGATCCCCGGCGCCGAGGAAGACCCGCGGTTCTGGGCCTCGGGGATTTCGCTAATCGCCCATCCGGTCAATCCGAATGTCCCTGCTGTTCACATGAACACGCGCATGGTCGTCACCTCCAGCCACTGGTTCGGCGGCGGTGCCGACCTCACGCCCGTCCTTGACCGGCGCCGCACACAGGAAGACGTCGACAGCACGATCTTTCACCGTGCCATGGAAGTCACATGCAATCGACATGCCGATGTTGCCGACTATGATCGCTACAAGGCATGGTGCGACGAGTACTTCTTTCTCAAACACCGCAATGAACCCCGCGGCATTGGAGGGATTTTCTTCGACTGGCTGCATTCACCAGATGACAAGGGCGGCTGGCAGGCTGATTTTGCGTTCGTCCAGGATGTCGGGCGCGCATTCAATGTGGTCTATCCCAGGATCGTCCGCTCCAACTTCAACGCCACCTGGAACGAGCAGGATCGGGACGAGCAACTTGTCCGGCGTGGCCGATATGTGGAGTTCAATCTTCTTTATGACCGTGGCACGATCTTCGGCCTGAAGACCGGTGGCAATGTAGATTCGATCCTGTCATCGATGCCACCCGCGGTTCGCTGGCCATAGGGGCGAAAGAATGTCGCCAACGTTCGCTCCTTGGGCCTCGAAACGGTAGTCTTCTACCATCGACGTGGCCTGGAGCGGCGTGCGCCATGCAATATGTCGCACTGCTAACATTTGTCATATTCAAGCCGGGACATTGATGCTAGCCTGCTGGTCAGTTGCACCGGAGGATAGCGCGATGACAGCGTCAAGTTACAGACCAGTGCCTCAGAAAACCTCGCTCGAAAACGATACCGGGCGGGATCAATTCCAGGACACTCCCGAAATGATCGAACACCTCGCCGACGAACTTCGTTCGCAAGGCGATCCATGCCTGCCGCGTGAATTCTATATCGAAGACGTCAAGCGGCGGCTCGCAGGGCGCTCAGGCGTCCCAGGAACCCAGGCAGCACCGAAATACATGCCGCTCCAGTCGGCATCGGTCTTTTACGCCTGGGCCCTGCGCGAATAGACGGGCAGGAACACTCGTCGCCTTCTCTTGTTTACCCCTGTACGGGCGAGGCCTCTCAGGACGCCTCTCCCATCATTGTTAAAAAGGAGGACGTCATGAGGTTATTTGAATGTGGTACATTGGTGCCCGGTTGCCAGTGGCATACCCGGGCTGATGAGGATGCGGAAGTTATCCGTCGCGCGGTCGAGCATCTACGTTCGGCACATGGTGAGGATACAATCCGCGAGAACATGGTTGAAAACATCAAGACACGCATTCGTGATGATGTGGCGGCCGCCTGAATAGCGTCGCCGGTCTCACGGACCTTCGCCGGCCAGTGCTTTGAGCCGGGCAACAAGCAATGCCCGGTCGGGTGTGAAATTGCGCTCGATCCAGAATGTTTCCAGCGATGCAAGGATCTCCCCCACACGCTGGCCGGCCGGAACACCGGCCGCGAGCACATCCTTGCCCGTCAGTGGAAAAAGCGGCCTTTCATAGTCCTCGCAGCGCATCAGCAAGGTCGTAAGTCTGGCAGCTTTGGACATCATCGAGCGATCTTGCGCCACCTTTGCGCGGGCTGCGGCAAGCGCGAGCTTTGTTCGCATAGCCATGCCCACAACGCCATGCTGATACAGCATCCGGTCAAATCCGACATCGCTAACCCCATCCGGTGGCAAAGGTGCTGCGGCCCAGGCCTTAAGCCTTGCAGCCTGCGCATTTGACATGCGCAATCGTTTCGAAAGCATGTCGATTCGTGCACCATCATCAACAATGATTGCAGCAAGTCTCAATAGCGGATCCGGATCCCAGTTCAACGCCTGTTCAGTTTCCATCAGCCCGTGAATGGCATCTATTCCCCACTTTTCCGATTCCGGCAGGATTTCGCTCAGCACGCCTGTCTGGCGCATCCACAAGAGTGCACGTGAGGGATCAGGTGCCGACAACAGCTTCTTCAGTTCACTCCAGATCCGCTCTGCAGACAGCGTCTTCAGTTTGTGTTTCGCGCGGGTCACGGCCCTCAACCCGTCAGCATCTGGCCGGCCAGAGCCGTAATAGGCAAAAAAGCGGAAAAACCTGAGGACACGCAGATAGTCCTCTGCGATCCGCTTTGTTGCATCCCCGATGAAACGCACCGTCCGGCTCCTGATATCAGGGAGTCCTTCGACAAGATCGATGACCATGCCTGTGCGGTCCGCATAGAGTGCATTGATCGTCAGGTCACGCCGTTCGGCATCCATTTTCCAGTCTGTCCCGAAAGCCACCTTTGCACGACGCCCGTCCGTCTCGACATCGCGGCGAAGGGTTGTCACTTCAAATCCTTCTCCTGCGACCACCAGGGTCACCGTGCCATGCTCGATACCGGTCGGCACGACCTTGATCCCTTCGGCATTTGCACGCTTAACGACAGCCGACGGGGTCAAAGTGGTTGCGATATCAATATCACCCACGGCAACGCCCATCAGCGCATTGCGAACGGCGCCACCCACGACGCGCGTCTCACCGCCATCCCCGTTGAGCATTTCGAGAATACGCTGCAAGGCCGGATTCTGGAACCATGGCTCACTGGCGACGGATGTCATGCATAAAGCCTTTCGTAGACGGTCCTGACAATGCTGGCTGTAATGCCCCAGATGTTGCGGTCTTCATAGGGCAGCTGGTAGAAATGTCGTTCCTGCCCCTCAAAGACGCGGCTGCCGCGCTGATGGTTCTTCGGGTCCATGAGAAAGGACAGTGGAACTTCGAACACGTCCTCGACTTCATGCGGATTGAGCTTCAACTCGAAACCGCGGCGGACAATCGAAAGTACCGGAGTAATGCGAAATCCCGATGCCGCGAGATAGTTTGGCAAGCGCCCGATCGGCTCGACGAACGGTGGTGCAAGCCCGATCTCTTCGTCCGCCTCGCGCATCGCCGCCGCTTCTACGGAAACATCCTCCGGATCGATCGCCCCACCGGGGAACGCGACCTGCCCTGAATGGGTGCGCAGCGTCGTCGTCCGTTTTGTAAAGATGACCCGTGCCTCGTCTCCATCGTCGACGACCGGAACGAGCACGGCGGCATCCTTGAGCTGCAAACCTTCAATGATCGGCATCAGGCCCGGATTGAGAAGGTGATCACCGTGATCGCGCCAGGATTGTCCGGCCGGACCGCCGTTTTGATTGTACGCCCGCTCCTTGAAATCACGTGCCGAATAGAGGGGAACATCAACCATTGAGCCCGGCTTCCAGTTCTTCGACGGTCATGACCGGAAAGACCTGGCCTGCCGAGCGGACCACAAACATTGCCACGCCATCGACATCGGCAATCTCGCCAAGTTCCACCAGATCGTACATCACCGAACGCGATACCAGTGCATCCAGCCGGCCACGCACCCGAATGTAGGGCTTCAATTCGTCGTTTGCACCTCGCGTCACGAAGCGGACGGCATGGTCCGCATCAGCCTCGACCACATCGCCGACATTGGTGCGGAAGGTAAGGATCTGCCCTCCATTACGAAACGAAACATTCATTTCGACGGCCAGGAATGGCGCATCCTCAACACGGATGGCGACCTTTTCCACCGGCGTGACGAGATATGTCCTGCCGTCCTCGTCCTTGCGAAGGACAGTCGAAAACAGTCGCACCAACGGCTGCCGACCGATTGGCGTTCCCATATAGAACCAGGTACCATCAGATCGAATTTCCATGTCGAGGTCTCCGCAAAACGGCGGGTTCCATTTCTCGACAGGCGGCAATGAAGGTTTTCCGCCGACGGTCTGCTCGGCCGCTCGCGCAATCAGCGCGGCAAGTCCGGAGGCATCTGCTACTGTCTGAATGGTTTCGTCTGCCATCTTTCAGTCCCGGTTCAGATCTAAGCACTTGTTTGTCACGAGATAGTCATTCAAGGCGTTCTTGTCAGCCGTTTCTACGGTAATAAGTTTTCCGGTAGGAACTGTTTGCTGCGGCACAACGATTCGCCGGCCGTCACCGTATATCGGGAAAGTCTCAAGGAGAGCGACAATGGGTCTTATGAATTCCACCGAAACCGTTCTCGACGAAAAGGCGATTGTTGCAGCTGCCGAGCAGGCCCTGGCCGACATCGCGGGGGTGCGCACGGAAGTTTCAAAGGTCATCTTTGGTCAGGAGCGGGTCGTGGAAAACACGCTGCTTGCCCTTTTGTCAGGGGGCCACGCACTCCTCGTCGGCGTCCCGGGCCTCGCCAAGACCAAGCTCGTGACAACCCTCGGTATTGTCCTTGGCCTCGATTCGAGCCGCATCCAGTTCACTCCGGACCTGATGCCCTCCGACATTGTCGGATCCGAGGTCATGGACCAGGACGACAACGGGCGCCGCTCGTTCCGCTTTGTAAAGGGGCCCGTCTTTGCCCAACTCCTGATGGCCGATGAAATCAACCGCGCGTCCCCGAGAACACAGTCGGCACTTCTGCAATCCATGCAGGAATATCACGTGACGGTCGCTGGACAGCGCTATGACCTTCCCGCTCCCTTCCACGTTCTGGCCACCCAGAACCCGCTGGAACAGGAAGGAACCTATCCGTTGCCGGAAGCCCAGCTCGATCGCTTCCTGCTGCAGGTCGACGTCCTCTATCCCGAAATCGAGGCCGAGCGCCAGATCCTCCTGGATACCACCGGGACATCGGAGGCCAGAGCGCATGCCATGATCTCCGGCTCCCGCCTTCAGGAAATCCAGGAACTCGTCCGCCAGATGCCAGTCAGCGACACCGTTGTGGACGCGATCCTGGCCCTCGTCCGATCTGCCCGCCCGGGTCACGGAAACGTTGGCACAGACAAGAATGTTGCCTGGGGACCGGGACCGCGCGCAGGTCAGGCCCTGATGCTGACAGCCCGTGCGCGCGCCCTCTACGAGGGCCGTCTTGCACCGTCGCTCGACGATGTCTACGCATTGGCCGAACCAGTGTTGCAGCACCGCATGGCACTGACTTTTGCGGCACGCGCGGAAGGCATGTCGGTCCGCGACGTGATCGCGGGTCTCGTCAAGCAGGCGCGCAACTGACGCCCCCTGGGCCGGAAAGGATTGCACGTGGCTCCCATCGGCGAAATCGTCAAACAGACCACAGGCAGCGAACTCCTGTCGCGAGCGCAGGCCCGGGCCGCCCTCGTTCCCGATTGCATGGTTGAGGCAAAACGTATCGCCAACACCGTGATTGCCGGCTGGCATGGTCGCCGCAAGCGCGGCGTTGGTGAAAACTTCTGGCAGTTCCGCCCCTACGCAGAAGGCGAAAGCCTGTCGCGTATCGACTGGCGGCGTTCGGCGCGTGATGACCATACCTATGTCCGCGACCGCGAATGGGAAGCTGCTCATACGGTCTGGCTGTGGTGCGACCTGTCGGCGTCTATGATGTACAAGTCGACATTTGGTACGGTCTCCAAGGAAAGTCGCGCGCTCGTTTTGATGCTGGCCCTCGCTGAAATCCTTGCCCGTTCAGGTGAACGTATTGGATGCCCCGGCATCATGGAACCGGTATCCGCCCGCAACGCCGCCGAACGACTTGCGGCCGCCATCATGCATGCACCACCGACCACAGGCCTGCCGGACACGGCGATGATCCGTAATCGCAGCGACCTCGTGCTGATCAGCGATTTTCTCGATGACGCCAACCAGATCATGGAACATCTCAGCCCGCTTGCAAGACGCGGCCTGCGCGGCCATGTGGTGGAGGTTGCCGATCCTGCCGAAGAAATATTCCCCTATGCCGGTCGCACCGAATTTACAGACCCGGAAACCGGTGAAAAACTGCTCTCGGGCCGTGCAGAAACAATCCGTGACGATTACCGGCGGGCATATCTCCTGCGTCGGGAAACGCTCGCAACCAGCTTGCGTCGCCTTGGCTGGAGTTTTGTTTTCCACAGGACCGATCATCTCGCATCAGAGGCATTGATCGCGGTCCACGGCCACCTGAGCGGCATGCCGGCAGCCGGCACCGGCGGAGGCCGCACATGATCGCATTTGCCTTTGCCAATCCAGCAATTCTTGCCGCCCTTGTGGCGCTACCCGCCATCTGGTGGTTGCTGCGCCTCACGCCACCACGCCCGAAGACGGAAGTCTTCCCGCCTCTTCGCATCCTTGCCCGTGTCATGAAACGGGAGGAAACGCCGGCCAGAAGCCCGTGGTGGCTCACGGCCCTGCGAATGGCACTTGCAGCAACCCTCATTCTTGCCATTGCAGATCCCGTCCTGAACCCTCGCACCAATTCGCTTGATACGGGCGGCCCCCTTATCCTTGTCGTGGACAATGGCTGGGCAACCTCCATGGACTGGCAGCAACGGGTCGAGACCGCAAAGGCTTTGATCGATGACGCCGAAAACGCCGACCTTCCGGTTTCGATCACATTCACTGCAGATCCGTCCCACGACGCCGTGCCGGTCAACGCACTGACAGCCCTTGAAAGATTGGCAGCGGCAAGGCCGCGCCCGATCGCGCCGGATCGTGCGCATGCGGCCAGCGCCATCGACGAAGCTTTGAACGGAACCGAACCGGGGACGCTTGCTGTCCTTTCCGATGGCATTGCCGGCCCGGCCGATCAGGAGGCATTCGATGTTCTTCTGGCGCTTTCACCGGCTCAAATAAGGCTGATCGAAGGAGAAGGCGAAAATGCGCTGGCGATCACGTCTGCAACCAACAGCCCCAATTCCATGTCGGTGACGGCAACGCGCCTGCCACAACAGTCACAGCAAGCGGTGCGGATTGACGCCTTGGACATCCAGGGCCGTGCACTGGCTTCCGGGACCATCGAATTCGGCCCTGGTGCGGGCACTGCAACAGCGGAGATTTCCTCCCCCTTCGAGCTACGCAATGACTTTGCCCGCCTGCAACTCGACGGCCTTTCGACTGCAGGTGCCGTTCATCTTCTCGATGATGGCTTCAAACGGCGTCGCGTTGCCCTGCTTGCCGGTGACGGCGGGAGCGATTATCAGCCACTTCTGCAGCCGCTCTATTATATCAGTCGGGCCTTGCAACCCTACGCCGATCTGATCGAACCGAACACGGCTGACCTGTCGGTCTCCATCCCACAACTGCTTCAAAGCAATCCGTCCGCCATCATCATGGCTGATATCGGCCGCCTGCCGGCAGAAACCTATGAACCATTACAACGGTGGATATCGCGCGGCGGGACGCTGATCCGTTTCGCCGGACCGCGCCTTGCGGCGGCCCCGGCCGACGACCCTCTTGTCCCGGTAATCCTGCGCCAGGGAGAGCGTGCGCTCGGCGGCGCCCTGTCCTGGTCTGAGCCGCAATCATTGGCGAACTTCCCCGATACCGGTCCCTTTGCCGGCATGCCGCATGCCAGTGATATCACGATCAGTCGGCAGGTTCTCGCCGAACCAACCCCGGATCTTTCCGAGCGTACCTGGGCCAGCCTCGCGGATGGCACGCCCCTGGTGACCACCAGACAGCAGGACGCCGGCCGCATTGTCCTTTTCCATACGAGCGCGGAAGCGACCTGGTCGAACATGCCGTTATCTGGAACCTTCGTCGAAATGCTGCGTCGCCTCGTGCAGATGGCACGTGCTTCCGGCGCACTCAGCACCGACAGTGCGTCCGAGGCGTCGGCGGCGGCACTGCCTCCCTACCGTCTGCTGAATGCCGACGGCGTCCTGACGACAGACATCGGATCCGCCAAGCCTGTGACCGTTGATTCAGGCGGGACGGCTGTTTCAAGCTTCGACCATCCACCGGGCCTCTACGGCAGCGAGGATGGCTTTTCGGCGGTAAACCTTCTGGCACCGGAGGCGGAGCTGTTGCCATTCAATCCCGCGCTAGCCGGACAACCGGTGGAACGCCAGACACTGATTGGCAATGAAGCAACCTCGCTGCGACCAATGCTGTTCGCCGCAGCCTTTTTCCTCATCCTCCTGGACAGCCTGATCGTACTCTTCATGAACGGTGCCTTTTCCCGCCTTCCACGTGTCAGGCGGCGGTCAGCTATCGGTCTGGCCATGCTGGCCGCCGCCCTGTTTCCCATTGCCCCGGACAGCGCGCGCGCTCAAGATGATGCCAGAGCCGGAGACGCTGTTGCCATCGAACGGCTCGACACGACCCGCCTCGCCTATGTCATGACGGGCGAAGCAGAAGTCGATCGTCTTTCTAAGCAGGGTCTGCAGGGCCTGTCGGATTTCCTGACCTACCGCACCACACTCGAGCCTGGTGCCCCTGTCGGGCTGGACATCGAAAACGATGAGCTGGCCTTTTTTCCAATCATCTACTGGCCAGTCTCCGCCAGTGCAGATATGCCGTCGGCGACGGCAATTTCACGCATTGACGCCTACATGCGCAGCGGCGGAACAGTCCTGTTTGACACCCGCGACCAGTATTCGGGTTTCGATGGTTCCGGATCGATCACCGCGAATGGCGAACGACTTCAGGCCATTCTTGCCAATATCGATATCCCACCACTCGAGCCAACACCGGAAAATCATGTGCTTGCACGCTCCTTTTATCTGCTTGACGACTTTCCCGGCCGCTACTCTGGCAGCCCATTGTGGGTGGAGGCGCGACAGGAAGCTGTCCAGACCGGCAGCGAGCTCTCGTCCTCCGGTGATGGCGTCACGCCGATCCTGATTACCGCAAACGACTTTGCCGGGGCATGGGCGATTGATGTGCAAGGGGCGGCCGTATTGCCCACGGTTCCACAAAACGGGATGCAGCGCGAATATGCCTACCGTGCCGGTGTCAACATCATGATGTACATGCTCACCGGCAACTACAAGGCCGATCAGGTGCATGTCCCTGCTCTTCTCGAGCGGCTTGGCCAATAAGGAGAGCAGACATGACCATCGAATTTGCTCCATTCTTTCCCTGGTCGATCCTGGGCGGCCTTGCGCTGTTGGCGATATGTCTGTCCGCACTTGGTCTTTGGCAGCGGGTTCGCGGGGCAGCACTGCGGACAGTGGCACTGGCAGCTCTTCTGATTGCATTGAGCAATCCCCTCCTCATCCAGGAGGAGCGTGAGCAACTGACCACCGTCGTGCCGATCGTGGTGGATCGGTCTCAGAGTCAGGAAACAACCGGACGAAATCCGCAGACCGATGCAGCTCTTGACGCCCTCAAGGACCGTTTCTCCCGCTTTCCCCGCATTGAGACACGTATCGTGGAGGCACGGGACACAACGGATACCGACACACCATCGACCAGGCTTTTTTCGGCACTTTCCTCGGCGGTTTCCGATGTCCCTCCCGGACGTATCGGTGGTGCGGTATTCCTGACGGATGGCCAGATCCACGACCTTCCCGGGATCAACAGGGATCTTCCCTTCAACGCCCCCCTCCATGGATTGATTACCGGCCAGCCGGATGAGTTCGACCGGCGCGTGCAGATCATCAGCGCTCCACGCTTCGGCATCGTCGGCGAAGAACAGCAATTGCGGTTGCGCGTGTTCGATGATGGCCGCCCGACCGGCCAGACCGCCGATGTGACCGTGCGCATGAACGGCGTGGAGATCAGTACCATCACGGTAACCCCCGGCACCGACAACCCCTTCTTCTTCACAGTTCCCCGGGGCGGTAACAATGTTATGGAATTTTCCGTCGCGGAGGTTCCAGGCGAAGTCACGGCCGTCAACAACCGTGCCGTTCATGTCATCGACGGCGTCCGCCAGAACCTGCGTGTCCTTCTGGTGTCCGGCGAACCTCATGCCGGTGAACGTGCATGGCGCAATCTGTTGAAATCAGACGCCTCGGTTGATCTCGTCCATTTCACCATTCTGCGTCCTCCGGAAAAGCAGGATGGCACACCAATCAATGAGCTGTCGCTGATTGCATTCCCGACACGCGAACTCTTCGTCGAGAAGATCGAGGATTTCGATCTGATCATCTTTGACCGCTATACACATCGCAATGTACTGCCAATCCTCTACTACGACTACATCGCACAGTATGTTGAAAACGGTGGTGCCCTTCTGATTGCCGCCGGACCGGAACATGCTGGCGACAATTCAGTTGCCAATACGCCTCTGGCACAGATCCTTCCTGCCCGTCCTACTGGTGAAGTCTACAATGCGGGCTACTATCCACGGCTGTCCGAGACCGGCCAGAAACATCCTGTCACCCGCGGCCTCGATGGTGCCGATCAGGAACCGCCCCACTGGGGTCGCTGGTTTCGTACGATCGATGTCAATCAACCACACGGCGAGACCGTCATGCTCGGCGATCAGTCAAGACCGCTTCTCGTCCTGAGCCGTGAGGCGGAAGGCCGCGTTGCAATGCTCCTTTCCGACCATGGCTGGTTGTGGGCACGCGGCTTTGAAGGGGGCGGCCCCCACGTGTCGCTTTACCGCCGTATCGCTCACTGGTTGATGAAGGAACCCGACCTCGAGGAGGAGGCACTCACAGCGCGCGCTGTCGGTCGCGCCCTGCAGGTCACGCGACAGACGATCGGCGACGACCCCGGGCCGGCGACCATCACCCACCCGTCCGGTAAGACAGAAACGGTTCAATTGTCGCAAAGCGGCCCCGGACTTTATCGCTATGAGCGCCTTATGGACGAGACCGGTCTTTTCGAGATTTCTAATGGAGAATTCTCGACACTTGTCCATATCGGCACGGTCGATGCTCCAGAATTCAAGGCAATGATCTCCACCGAGGAGGCATTGGCGCCTTATGCAGACAAGAGCCGGGGACTAGTCACAAGGATTGCCGATGGCGATCGCGTAGCCTTGCCGGATATCCTTCCGGTGCATGGTCAAGTCAGGGTCCAGGACCGCAATCGGATGGTGATCCGATTGACGGATGAGACCGTGCTGCGGGGCATCAACACAACCCCGCTGTTTGCAGGTTTCGCAGGATTGTCCGTTCTCTTGTTTGCCATCGCGGCAATGTGGTGGCGCGAGGGTCGATAAGGCCCCTCACCTTTTCAATTTGCGATCCTGGCAGAGCTGAAAAAGCTAAAATCGTCTCTTGCCGGTCTGCTCAGCGCCAATCCCTTTCAGGTCAACGGTATTGCACGTGTTTCCGTATCAATGAAATAAGCCGCGACACTTGCAAGCAGCAGAAGTCCAGCAAAGATCGCGATCGCAAGGCCAAAGCTCTGCACCACGACCAGAGCCAGAAGAGATGGCGCCAGGAGCCCGCCGAACCGGGCAATGGCGCCCGCCGCACCCATGCCTGTCGCCCGCGACGCCGTCGGATAAAGTTCTGGCGTAAAGGCGTAAAGGCCTCCCCACGTCCCCAGCAGTGCAAAACTCATGATCAGAAGGGATCCGGCGATCATGAAACTGTTGGTGGCAATCACGAAAAGCAGACAGGCGATCGCTGACAGGATGCAGAAGCCGATCAGCGTCGGTCGCCGACCCCACTTTTCCACACCGTAGGCTGCCAGCGCATAGCCCGGTATCTGCGCCAGCGCCACCAGGACAAGAAAACCATAGCCGCGTATAAAGCCGAAACCTTCTCCGGCGAGACGCGGCGGGATCCAGGTAAAGACACCGTAATAGGAGATCGAGACCAGGAACCAGATCGTCAGGATCATGAAGCTACGACGGCGAAGCCCCGCCGAAAATATGCCGACATCTGCAACCGGAACCGGGGATGCAATCCGCTCACCCGCCGCTGTCGGCTGCTTTCCGTTGATGACCAGCATCCGGTCAATGATCGATTTCGCTTCATCGTTGCGCCCCTGGCGCACCAGATAAAGAGGCGATTCGGGAAGAAGGAACCGCAGACCAAAGCCGACCACGGCCGGCACTGCGGTTACTGCAAAGATATAGCGCCACGCCTCCTCGACCCCCGCAAGGCTCGCAGCCCAGGCGGCAAGAGCGACGATCAGCGTTCCGATCGCCCAGAACCCCTCCAGCAGCACAAGCCAGCGACCCCGGTTTTTTGCAGGCAGGAATTCGGCCATCATCGCATAGTCGACGGGCAATGTTCCGCCGACAGCGACGCCGGTCAAGAAGCGAAGAAGGAGCAAGATGGTAAAATCGGGTGCAAAGATCGACAGCGTACCGAAGATGGCATCGCAGGCGACCGTCACGATCAGGACGTTGCGACGGCCAATACGGTCGGCCAGCCGACCAAAGCCTATCGCTCCGATCAGCATCCCGAGAAAGAACAGGGTTCCAGTCTGGAGCGCCTGAGGTATGCTCAGCCCGAATGTTGCGGCAATAGATGCAGCGGTGAATCCAACCGCCAGTACCTGCATTGCATCTGCCGCCCAGACAAGCCCAAATATACCGATAAGACGCCTCTGATATGCTCCGGCACCCGCCCGATCCAATGCCTCATCGATCGTGATCGTCGTCATTCCACCATCCCTTGCCGTGACGAAACTTTGTCGAAAACCTTTCAAGCCAAAGTCTGCTTAGAGAACTTGTCCTGCCTGCGCCAGCAGATTGTACCCTTGATACGCGCGTGGACATCTTTTGCAATCGGCACGACAAGCACACGACCAGGATCGACGGGGCCTGGAAATTCCAGCGCTCCATAGGCAACCTTCTCAAAGCCAAGCGGCATGTAATAGGGCGGATCCCCCACCAGAATGACTGCTTCCGACCCAAATTTCTGTGCTGCTTCGACGGCGATCCTGACCAGTTCCCGACCTATGCCGCGGTTCTTGTAGGCTGGCCGCACTGCCAGCGGTCCGAGCAGATGTCCTTTTACAGCACCCGCAAGGACCGGTGTCATACGCACCGATGCAATCGTTTCACCATTATTGAGACAGACGAAGGACAGTGACCGATCATGCGGGCCCTGTTCGCGAATGCGCGCTGCTGCCCGGGTATGCCGGCCGGGGCCGAAGGCTTCTGCGTTGATATGCTCGATGGCTGCATCGTGCGATGCGTCCTCGGTGAGGTAGACCAGATCGTAGTTGTGCATGGACAGACCGAAGCCTTGAAGTAAAACAGACAGGACAAGTGACCGCGATGACGCTTCTGGAGCGTCATGGTTTCAGATCAGCGTCGTCGCAGTGTCCATGCTTCAGTCATCGAAAACCTTTTATGTTCGGCAAGCCGCATTAGCAGCAAACATTCCTGTCGCCAAGACAAAAACACACCGTTTACACCATAGCACCTCGTAATTCATGCGCCGTGCCGTAAGTTAGCTTTCAAAGTTCAATGGAGAACCGGCATGGGCAGGCTCGTGGAAGGCAAATGGCAGGACGTCTGGTATGATACAGAATCGACCAGAGGACATTTCAAACGCTCCGAATCACAGTTTCGAAACTGGGTTACGACGGATGGATCTGCTGGTCCAAGTGGCAATGGCGGCTTCGATGCACAATCTGGCCGCTACCATCTGTATGTTTCCTATGCATGCCCCTGGGCGCATCGCACCTTGATCTTCCGCAAGCTCAAGAAACTGGAGGACCATATCGGCGTATCTGTGGTCGATTACGTGATGCTCGAGAACGGTTGGGAGTTCAAGCGCGGCGAAGGTTCAACCGGAGACCCCCTGTATGATTCCGATTTTCTCTATGAGATCTATCTGAAGGCCGATCCGAAATATTCCGGACGCGTTACGGTGCCGATCCTCTGGGACAAGCACAAGAACACGATCGTCTCCAACGAGAGCGCCGATATCATTCGCATGTTCAACAGCGCCTTTGATACGATTACCGGATCGGAAGACGATTTCTATCCGTCGGACCTTCGCGAAGAGATCGATGCCCTCAACACGCTGATTTACGACACCGTCAACAACGGCGTCTACAAGGCCGGTTTCGCAACAGCCCAGGATGCCTATGAGGAAAATGTCAAGCAGGTCTTCGAAACCCTCGACATGCTTGAGGAGCGCCTGCGTGAAAGCCGCTATCTGTTCGGAAACCGGTTGACCGAAGCCGACTGGCGTCTCTTCACAACACTGGTCCGTTTCGATCCGGTCTATGTCGGGCACTTCAAATGCAATATCCGCCGCATTGCCGATTACCCCAACATCGACGCCTATCTTTGTGATCTCTATCAATCACCAGGGATCGCGGAAACGGTCCATTTCGATCACATCAAGGGGCATTACTACCGCAGCCACAAGACCATCAATCCGACCGGCATCGTACCCGTCGGCCCAGCTCTCGATCTTGACCGCCCACACGGCAGGAAAAATGCCTAATTCCGACGCTTCGCGACAGCGCAGGGCGTATACGCAAGACGGTGTCGACAGGCAGTGACGTGCGCAACCCCGAAGAGCTGCCACGACGTAACGGCTCCCCTTCGGGATTGCCTTTGAAATCCGGGGCAGTAAGGAAGTTTCCAGTCCGTGGGTCAAGCAGCCGCTTTAGCAAACCCCGCCGCAAGAGCGTCTGCTGCGACGAAGGTCAATACAGTATCGACTGGCAAGACATGCAGCGGTTGCAAGATGGTCGCCATCCGACCTCCGAAGCTTCACCGTTAGAGCCTCACTTGTTCACGAACCGTCATCAATCGTGGACAGGGCTCAAGACATCGGATTACCAGTGGTCGCAAGGGACGATCTCGCCATTCAGCTCCCTCAGCCGGTTCAGTGTTGCGCTTGTGGTATCTTCGGGAAGCGCATCGAGTTCAAAAAAACCACTCTCGGCGATCTCGCGATCGGGCTTCCGCAAGGTCGTCTGCTCCACATCCACCTTGTATAGAAGAACGTGGTCCCGCTTGCTGATCCTATGATTGTAGTAGACGTGAAAGAGTATTGGCGGTGCCCTCATCACGAGGTTGCCTTCTTCGCTCAGTTCTTTCTTCAGTGCCTCAAGTGCAGTCTCGTTTCGCTCGATACCACCACCGGGAAGGTACCAGCCGGGCACATATGTATGACGTACCAGAAAGATACGGCCGTCACGATCAAAGCAGGCCGCACGTACGCCAAGCGTCATTCCTCGCGATAGGAAGAAAATGCGATGCAGGAACCAGACGACCAGCCGGTTTAGAAAGCCATTCACCTCGGGAACACCATTTTTTGTCATATTCTCTTCCGGATTGGCGGAGAAAAGGGATAACGAAACATGGCATCTTGCGTTATGTCTGCACGATGTTCAAATTCGCGCATATCTCCGACATCCACCTCGGCCCGCTCCCGAAAGTCACACTACGTGAACTCTTTTCCAAGCGCATTACAGGCTTTGTGAACTGGCACAGGAATAGGCGCAAGCATCTTTTCCTCAATACTCTCGATCTGCTCATGGACGATCTGGAGACACACGAACCCGACCACCTCGTCATCACCGGCGATCTGGTCAACCTTGCAACTGGCATCGAAATCAGACTTGCCGGAGAATGGCTTCGCTTGATTGGAGCGCCACAGAACACAACGGTCGTGCCCGGAAATCATGACGCCTATGTTCGCGGGGCACACCGTCGCGCCGTCAAGGAATGGTATCCCTATATCATCGGCGACGAGGGAACATGCAATTGGGAAGATGACAGCAAGGTCTTTCCGACCTTGCGCCGCCGCGGGCCACTCGCCATCATTGGCTGTTCCACATCGGTTGCAACTCCACCGTTTTCAGCATCCGGCTATTTCAGCCCGCGGCAGGCACGCGAAACCGTGAACCTACTGAAGCAAGCCGGCAAGGAGGGCCTGTTTCGTGTGGTTCTCATCCACCATCCACCGATTGAAGGCGCAACATCTTCCCACAAGCGGATGATCGGCATTCGGCGGTTTGCGGCGGCCATTTCGACTGGAGGCGCAGAACTTGTGCTCCACGGGCACACCCATCTCAACACGGTCGCGTGGTTGAAAGGCCATCAAGGTCAGATCCCCGTTGTCGGGATCGCCTCGGCATCCCAGGGACCAGGTGGGCACAAGCCACGCGCCGCCTACAACCTTTTTTCACTTTCGGGAAAAGCCGGCGCGTGGCATCTGACATGTGATCGCTACGGCCTTAACGAGGCTGGTGATGGCATTGAACTGGATAATAGCCGCGTCTTCTATGGCACACACGAACATGAAGCTTCTATTCAGGGTATAGTCAGCCACATTTAGCGCTTCATCGTTGTCGAATCGCCACATTCAATCCATACTTCCAGTAATTCAGCCGATGTGATCAGGAAGGCCCGCCGCTTACATGACCCGACCAGTTGCAACATTCGACGTGAGGCGCGATCTCGTCGCCCTCCTGCCGCGCCTGCGCCGATTCGCGCTGACGCTGGCAGCCACCGTCGATGAGGCCGATGAACTGGTACGCTCCGCATGCATGTCGGCCATTGGAAAAGACTGGACTAAACACAGGGACGGACAGGCAGAGATATCGATCTTCCGGTTACTTGGAAGTTTTGCAAGGCAGCGCAAGGGAAATTTGACGAACAGGGAAACCCTGGCCGCTGATGGCTGTCCCAATGCCATTCGAGGCCTGGCGCTCGACATGTCGCCAGAACAGGTCAGCGCATTCCTGCTTGTTGAAGTCGAAGGTTTTTCCTATGCAGATGCTGCCGACATCCTGGCAACCTCGAGCGACAGCATCGCCATGCACCTGTGCGACGCACGTCTCTGTTTTGCCGGCGCCGGCGTATCGCCGTCGGAGCGGTGGGCATGACAGTATCATTGTCCAGGAAAGATCCGCTGATCCTCGGATTGAGCACGAAGCTTGACGGCGAAAGCCTTTCTGAGGATGAGGGTCATCTCGACAGCAGCCTCCAGAATGATCCGAAAATTCGTACGCTTCAGGATCAGTTGGAGCTTGGTAACTCCCGTGGCCGAGGGATACTTAACGACCTTCTGAAAGAGCCTGTACCACTTGATCTCGTTCGTCTCATCAGAACCGCCCCGCAACCCCGCAAGGCCGTCCGCCTTCCTTCCGACAAGCATCCATTTTTTCCGCTGAAGCTTGGCGCGACGACAGCGTTTGCAGCCTGCCTCATTCTTTTCGGCCTCGGCATGGGACTGGGCTACATGCTTGGTCTCAAACCTGCCGCACCAGTGCGACAGCAGATTGTCGACACCAATCGGGACTGGCTCGACGACATTGTTTCCCAGTACAGGATTTTCTCGAAACCCGGCGCCCGTCTGACAGAACTGCCAGCCTCCGAACCTGCGGCAATCGTTGAATGGTTGCTTGCCAATACCGGCGTCAACTTCCGAATTCCCGACCTTTCGGCCAATGATCTGACATTTGCTGGCGCCCGGCTATTCGTTGCCGGTGGCGCACCCGTTGGACAACTGGTTTACACCTCCAGCGAGGGTGAAGTCATCAGCTTGCTCTTTCGCAAGAATCGGCCGGACGACGATGGCTTCTCGGAACTGATCCGCGACAATATTGCATTGTTATCCTGGAAGGGTCCGACTGCAACTTACGTCATCGTCGGCCCCTCCTCGGCTGCGTCACTGGATGAGATTGCCGCCAAGGCCGCAGGCCTGATCTGACCCCAGGTACGGTACATCTGTCTTTGTAAAGAGAAACTCGAGACAGTCCGTCAGACCCGCGTCTTGACTGCGGTGATCGCCAGAAAACCTCATCACAACGTTTTGCAACCAGAATGTGCCCTGCATTTTCCAGACCATCCACGACAAGGCTGGATCGCAAAGCGTAAGAATGCGTTTTCGTTCGGCCATCCGGATCGCCTATAATGGCATCAAGGATCCGCCTGCGGGGCGCCGTGGGAGCCAGGATCGGCACGGCTTTCCAATATTGATTCGGCCACGCTCGACCGTAGCGCAAAGGACAATCCCGACGCTTCCTGGTGTCAAAAGCTGGCAATCCGGTGCGGGGGTTGCAGTACAACCATATTGGCCAGCGTCCTCGCAACGTATGTCCCGCAAGATGAAATTGGAAACACCACGCATCACAGGATCGGCAATGACGCGCTTCGTTATCATGGGGGCACCGCCGAGTAGCCGGCCCCTGCGACCTGCCATGGTCGGCAGTCGCAGGGGAAAAACAACAAGACGCTTTCAAGCGCCTGGCAATTTTGCACCATGTTGTGGCCAGGCCACCAGACCACGGCATATGCACAAACGGTATGGCGGCCGGGCACGTGGCCGTAGAGACGGACGGCTACGGATCATGCCTGGCGCTTTGCCGCGCGTTCCTGAAGGACCCGGTTTGCCGCAGACACAATTGCTTCAAGCGAGGCACCGACGATATTCTTGTTCACGCCTGCACCGAACAGCTTTCCGCCTGGATGTTCGACCTCGACATAGGCAATTGCCGAAGCGTTGGATCCCTGCTGCAAAGAATGCTCGGAATAGTCGACAACCGACAACTCGATATCAAGATAGGACGACAGCGCATCAACGAAACCATCGATCGGACCAGTCCCCTTGCCTTCGATCTGCTTGTTTTCTCCGCCATCAGTGATCTCAGCGGTCACGATCCTGATCCCCTTCTGGTCGGTGCCGGCCGGATAGGTGTGATGATCAACAAATTTCAGGCGTGCATCGGGCTGTTCGACATAGCGCTGCATGAAGCGATCATGAATACGCTGAGAGGGCAGTTCCACCCCCTCTTCATCCGTGATCTTTTGAATATCCTCCCGGAATTCGACCTGCAGGTTACGCGGCAGATTGAGCCCGAAATCTTCCTGCAGAATGTAGGCGATCCCGCCCTTGCCCGACTGGGAGTTGATCCGGATAATCGCCTCATAGGAACGTCCGACATCTTGCGGGTCTATTGGCAGGTAAGGCACTTCCCACACAGGCGAGTTTGCCTTGCGAATGGCTTTCATTCCCTTGTTGATCGCATCCTGGTGCGATCCGGAAAAAGCGGTATAGACGAGCTCGCCAACATAGGGATGACGCTCGGGGATCGTCATTTCGTTGGAATATTCGTAAACCGACTTGATGCGCTCGATCTGGGAGCAATCCAGTTCCGGGTCAATCCCTTGCGTATACATATTGAGGGCCAGGGTTACGATATCGACGTTTCCGGTGCGTTCGCCATTGCCAAACAGCGTGCCTTCGACACGATCAGCACCAGCCATTAACGCCAGTTCGGTTGCAGCAATACCGGTGCCGCGGTCATTATGCGGATGCAGCGAGATGATGACATTTTCGCGGTTGTCGATATTACGACACATCCATTCGATCTGGTCGGCATAGATATTCGGTGTCGCCATTTCAACGGTTGATGGCAGGTTGAGGATCAGCTTGTTGTCTGCTGTCGGCTTGATGATCTCTACAACGGCGTTACAAATCTCCAGCGCAACGTCCAGTTCGGTCCCCGTAAAGCTTTCCGGCGAGTATTCGAAGCGATAGCCACCGCCAGCCTTGGCCGCCATGTCTGCAATCATCTTGGCCGCATCGGTCGCAATCTGCTTGATGCCGATCACATCCTTGCCAAATACAACACGCCGTTGGAGTTCGGACGTCGAATTATAGAAGTGAATGATCGGCCGATGAGCACCTTCCAATGCCTCGAAGGTGCGGGTGATCAGCTCTGGACGGCATTGCACCAGGACCTGCAGGGAAATGTCATCCTGAACATCTCCCTTCTCCACGCACCAGCGTGCAAAATCAAAATCGGTCTGGGAAGCGGACGGAAAGCCGATCTCGATTTCCTTGAAACCCATATCGAGCAGCAGCTTGAACATGCGTGCCTTACGGTCGTGACCCATCGGGTTGACCAGCGACTGATTGCCATCGCGCAGGTCGACGGAACACCAGATCGGTGCCTTGGTAATGGATTTGGTCGGCCAGGTGCGGTTTGGAATATCGATCTGTGGATACGGCCGGTATTTGACCGAAGCATCGGGCATGCCCTTGCCGGATACTGGAGAAATCTTCGCGTTCGTCGTCATTATCTCATCTCGCTTCATATGCCGCAGGCATTGCTGTCATTGGCGCGGTCCCCGCAGGGTCCTGAGGATTGTACAGAAATGGTTGTGAGAGGAGCTCTTGCGCCAGCAGGCCTTCGGCCGCCGGGCGCTCCTCAATGGACCCGGCAACCGCGTGTAAGGTCGAGGCTAAGAAGCGAGGAAAGCGCAAGAACCCGCATGCCGGCCGCGGTACGGCTGGTCGAAATACGGTCACACATGATTGCGCCTGTCATGGTCATGCGAAGATGTATAACCTCAACTCCGGATTTGTGGCAACCCCTGTCGATCTTTCTTGATCACCCGTTCGAGGCCCAGCATCAGCCCACCGGCAACCAATCCCCAGAATGCACCCGAAATTCCAGCAAGCGAAATACCGGACGCGGTGATCAGGAACGTCACAGCGGCGGCCTCGCGCATCTGCGGTTCTTTGAGGGCGGCGACCGCAGACCCCGAAAAGGCTCCGATCAGAGCAAGACCTGCAACGGACTGGATGAGGATTGGCGGAGCGAGGGAAACAAAAGCAGTAACAGCACCAGCCAGCAATCCGAAGACAACATAGCCGATCCCACCAATAATGGCCGCCCAATAGCGTTTTGCCGGATCGGGGTGGGCATCATCACCTGCACACATGGCTGCAGTGATGGCTGCAAGATTAACCGCGTGTCCGCCAAATGGTGCTGAAAAGACGGAAAACAAACCGGTTACGGCAAAAAGTTTGCCCGGACTTGAATGATAGCCATTAACCTTCAACACCGCGATGCCGGGGATATTCTGGGATGCCATTGTCACGATAAAAAGTGGCAGTGCGATCGAAATCAGCGCCGGCAACGTAAAGACCGGCGACACCAACTCTACGGGTGGCGTCAAGGATCGTGTCCAGTCAGACATTGCTCCTTCGGGCAAATCTACCCCGAAGATCATCACGACAACAAATGCAGCAAGGGCTGCAGGCACTGCATAAAGCCGTTTCACCATCAAGACCGCAGCCCAGGCGACAAGGATTGGCAAGCCGAGAAGCGGGTCAAACGCAATCGCCTTGAATGGGGCAAAACAGAGCCCGAGAATGACGCCGGACAGCATGGCATTGGCAAGCGGAGCCGGAATGGCCGCCACGGCCCGGCCGAGCGGGCGGAAAAGCCCCGCAACGATAATCAATCCGGCACAAACCAGGAATGCTCCAACAGCAGCAGCAAAGCCTCCCTCTACGGCACCCGCAGTTGCAAGCAGGGCCGCCCCGGGTGTCGACCAGGCTACGGATACCGGCAGGCGCGTCCAGGCGCTCAGTACGACCGCGCATATTCCCATAGAGACGGAAAGCGCCATCAGGCCGGAAGCTGCCTCGTAGTCCGTTGCTCCAACACCTTTCAATCCTTGCAAGACAACGGCAAAGGAACTCGCAAATCCGACAAACGCGGTTAGGCATCCCATGAAGAAGCTTTGTGGTGAAAGATCTTTGAGCATGACCGGTCTCGAAGGCGATTATGACTGGCCTATCCAGTTTCAAAAAACAGTCACCATGGCAAGGCACCCGACAACGCTTCCGGTTCGCCCGACGAAAACTTGTTGACCTTGAGATTGCAATGCAGCGACTACGTCTGTCGGATCGATGGGTCTTGGAGGCTCACCCACAGCAAAACCGACCAGTCGAAACAATCTCAAGCATATCACCTGTCTACGATCATGACATCTAGCCAATACTTGCCTTGGCCAGACGATAGAATGCGCTGTTCTGGTTGGAGACCAGCGTCGCATGTGACCCTTTCTCGATGATCCGTCCGTCGTCGACCACGAAAATGCGGTCTGCCTTGGTCACCGTCGAGAGACGATGGGCAATGACGAGCGTCGTGCGACCTTTCGAAAGTTCTGCAAGGGAATCCTGGATTGCACGCTCAGTTTCGGTGTCGAGTGCCGATGTTGCCTCATCCAGTATAAGAATTGGTGGATTCTTCAGGAAGATACGTGCAATGGCAAGCCGCTGCTTCTGGCCACCAGACAGCTTTACCCCACGCTCACCGACAACCGTTTCATAGCCGTCCGGCAGGTCGGTGATCATGTCGTCGAGACGAGCCTGACGCGCTGCATCACGCACCTCATCATCGGTGGCGTCGAGCCGGCCATAGAGAATGTTTTCGCGGATCGTGCCCGCAAAGAGAAAAACGTCCTGCTGCACGATACCGATATTGGCGCGCAGTGACTTCAGCGTCACGTTGCGAATATCAACACCGTCGACAAAAATCGCACCATCCGTCACATCATAAAATCTTGGCAGAAGTGAACAGATCGTTGTCTTGCCCGCACCTGACGGCCCGACGAATGCAACCGTTTCTCCTGCGGCGACATCGAAATCGAGGTTTGTCAGCACGGTCCGGCCATTCTGATAGCCAAATCCGACATGATCGTAGCGGAGTTCCCCCTTGACCCGTGGTAAATCCGTTGCACCAGGCAGATCTTCAATATCCGGGCGGGTGGACAGGAACTGTGTGTAACGCTGGAAGCCGGCAATGCCTTTTGGATAAGTCTCGATGACTGCATTGATCTTCTCGACCGGACGGAAGAATACATTCACCAGCAGCAGGAAACCGACAAAACCACCCGCTGAGAGATCACCATTGGTCACGAACCAGGCGCCTGCCAGCATAACGACGACCTGTACGAAACGCATCGACAGATAGCTGAGTGATGTTGCGGCTGCCATGACCTTGTAGGCTTCCAGTTTGGTACTACGGTAGTTTCTGTTGTCCTTCTCGAAGAGCTTGCGCTCATGATCTTCGTTGGTGAAGGCCTGTACGACCCGAATTCCACCGACATTGGCCTCGATACGCGTATTGAAATCGGCCACGCGGCCATAGAGTGCATGCCAGGTTCCGGTCATCCGCTGGCCATAGAACGTCGTCACGATTGCCGTCACCGGCACGATGATGACGGTGATCGTAGCAAGGGGAACATGAACCAGCATCATCAATACGAAGGCACCGATCAACGTCATGATCGCCAGAAACAGGTCTTCGGGCCCATGATGGGCAACCTCGCCAATCTCTTCGAGATCCTTCGTCAATCGAGCAACAAGATTGCCGGTCTTCTGGTTATCAAAAAAGCCGAATGAAAGCTTTTGCAGGTGGTCGAATGCCTTGCGGCGCATCTCCGTTTCGATATTGATGCCGAGCATGTGGCCCCAATAGGTAACCACGACCTGCAAACCTGCATTGAGCAGATAGACCAGGAGAAGTCCGATACCCGCCAGCGCGATCAGGTCGAGCCTTTCCGTCGGCAGAAGCTGGTCAATGAAGAGCGTTACGGCCATGGGAAAGGCAAGTTCAAGAAGGCCAGCAACCACGGCACTGGAAAAGTCCGCAAGGAAAAGCTTGCGATGTGGCCGATAGTAGGCAGCAAAACGACGGATAATGTTGGTCATGCAAATATTCTCATGGGCTATGCCCGTCGCTCTTACGACCTAGCAACCAAAGAAGATAGGGGCCACTGATCAAAGCAGAAAACAGTCCGAGCGGAACCTGATAGGGATAGATGACGAGGCGTGAAAGCCAATCCGCTGCAACCAGGATGCCCGCTCCGAGTAAAAGCGCTGCTAGAAGCTGATGCGAAGGTCGCTGAAAGCCACCAAGCCGGGCCATATGCGGAGCCACAAGCCCGGTCAGGCTGAGCGGCCCTGCAACGAAAGAACCTGCCGCGGTCAGGAGCGCGGCCAGTAGCGCCAGGATGAACCGGGAACGAGCAACTGGCAGCCCGAGACCACGACCGAGATCGGCACCAAACGGAAGGATCGTCAACCAGCGACCCAGGAAGAAGATGGGTATCACCAGCACAAGAAGCGCGGCCAGGGAAAACATCGCCTCGGGCATCCCGACCCGGTTGGTTGATCCGGAAATCCAGATCAGCAGCAGGTAGCTGCGCATATCTCCCTGGGCAAGAACCAGCGTGACGAGCGCCATCGAAAACGCACCTGCCGCGATGCCTGCGAGAAGCATTCGTTCCGACGAAAAGCCAGATCGCGCCGTCAATGCCATCATCAAGAGGAACGTCACGAGCGCACCGGCTGTCATCGAGCCAAGCATCATGGGTAATGTGGGGAAAGCAACGATAAAAAGGGCAACTGTCAGTCCTGCACCAGCGCCCGAGCTGACACCAAGCACCTCGGGGCTCGCAAGTGGATTGCCCGTCATCCGCTGCATGATCAGACCGGCTGCGGCCAACATTGCCCCTGCCCCGCCGGCGGCAACAAGCCTTGGTAGTCTCAAAGGCAACAGTTCGGCAAAGCTTTGACCGGTACTGAAAACCACGCCATCGTCCGACACACCGACACACAGCGCTGCTGCAAAGACCAGAACAAGAGTGAGAAACAACAGGAAAAGTCCAAGTGCCGGCCGATGCAATCGCTGCAACGGCATCGTCGTTGCGACTTTGAGACCAAGCGTACTGCGCACGCGCGGCAGAAGAAGAAGGAGAAGCGGACCACCAAGCAATGCGGTTGCGGCACCAGCCGGTGCCAGATCGGAAAAACCTGGCCCCAGCAATTGCATGAAAGTGTCGGCAACGAAAAGAACAAGGCCTCCTATTATGGTAGAACCGATGGCGATCTCAGATGTTGTCCGCGCTCCACAATATCGAGCGATCGCCGGTGCGGCGAGGCCGAGAAAACCTATGACGCCGACGATTGCGGTTACCGATGCTGCCAGCCAGACGGCCACGACAAGAACCACAAATCGCGTCGTATGGATTGCAACTCCCAGGCTTCTTGCAGAAGTATCGTCGAGCGCCATTACCCGTAAGGGGCGCATCAACAATGCAGTTGCAATAATACCAAGAACAAGTCTCGGGAGGAGAAGTTGGCTTCCGCTCCAGTCCTGCTGGCTGAGTGAGCCTGACCCCCAGATGAAGATCGACATGACATATTCGCCGCGTGCCAGTATGATGGCGACGCTGAGAGCCGAAGCGATCATCGTCACGATCATCCCCGAAAGGGCAACTGTCACCGGATCAAGCTGGCGCTGCCAACTCAGGGCAAGAACGACGAGAAGGGCAAGGAAGCCCCCGGCAAAAGCGATCATCTCCCGAGGCAAGACCAACAGCGAAGGCCAAAGAGCAAGTGCCAGGGTCAAGGCAAGTTGCGCGCCAGCAGCGATACCAAGGGTCGAGACATCAGCAATCGGATTGCGCAAGACGTGCTGGAGCAGAGCGCCGGAAAGCCCGAGTGCTGCCCCGGCAAGGACAGCAAGGACGGCACGCGGCACGAGGCTGCTCCAGATCAGGATCGAGCGCAGCGCGTCTGCCTGGTCGGGCAGGCCCGGAACTGCAGGCATAAACCATATGGATAGAAATAGCAGGAAGAGACAGGCACCGCCAACTCCGGCAAGCAAGGGGATGCGCCAGTTCTGAATTCGTGGGCGGGTGATTTCAGCCATTCCATGCACGCGTCAGCCCCTCCGTCAGAAGATTGGAAAAGCGCGCCGCTGCCGGTAGCGCTCCATAGGGATTGACTGGCTCAAGCATCAACACCCGCCCTTGCCTGACCTGAGGCAATGCGTTCCAGAACGCACTGCTTTCAAGGGTTGCCATGACATCTACAGGATGCGGCGGGATCAGCAGCACCCACGCATCCGGCATGGTCGCCAGCGTCTCGATCCCGATTGGCGCCGTAGCGGTATAGGCAGTTGCACCTTTCCAGGCATTGGTGAGGCCAAGCCGTACCAGGATCTCGCCGAACATGCTGTCACTGCCGAAAACGCGGTAGTGTTTTGCATCGCCGAGATTGATCGGCAAGAGTGGCCGGCCATCACCCTTGCTCAAGCTTCCACGCTGGCGATGAAGCTGCTCTTCGAGGCCTTCGATCAATGTCTTACCGGAACCAAGCCCGAGCCGTTCATCCATGGCACGTGTTGCCTGAACCGCCAGATCGAAAGGGCTGTTGTCCGCAACATAGATGGAATGCGTCTCCACCGGTGCAATGCGGCTCAAGACTGGCTCATTGGTGAGATAGAAGTTCGAGTTGAAGATCAGGTCCGGCTTTGCATGATAGAGAGCTTCGAAATTCGGAAGGCCTCGCAGGCCAAGGTCCGTGACGCCGGTTGGCACTTCGGGCTCGATGACAACCTGACGAAATTGGCGAAGCTCGGCACCTGCGACAACATTTGCACCCATGGCCAGCAACGTTTCCAGAAGCGCCCAGTCAAGCGTTGCAACACGCATGCCGGCTCGTTCTGCGGCATGCGCCCCTTGTCCAGTCATCAAGACAGCAAGGGCGGTCAACACCTGGCGTCGTGTCCACGAGGAAGAGGCATTCATCACAGCAGGTAACTGACCGGCTGGTGATGGTGCGGATGCTGGAAGATACCCATCTCGACACCAAAGATCTGTCGGAGTGCATTCTCCTGCATCACATCGCTTGGCAACCCGCTCATTAAGATGCGACCCCGATTGAGAGCCGTGATCGTATCGCAGTAGCGGGCAGCAAGGTTGATATCATGCAACACGACGATGACGGTCAGTCCACGCTCTTCGGCAAGGTTCCTTACGAGCGAAAGAACGCCCGTTTGATATGCGAGATCAAGCGCAGAGGTTGGCTCGTCAAGGATCAGACACCGCGCATCTTGAGCGAGCATCATCGCAATCCAGGCGCGCTGGCGTTCACCGCCCGACATTTCATCGACGCGACGATCAGCAAAGCTTTCCAGTCCGGTTCTGGCAATAGCTTCTTCGACCGCACGACGATCATTGTCACCGAAACGGCCGAGCGTGCCGTGCCAGGGAAAACGTCCTAACGCCACCAGTTCCCGTACGGTCATACCGTCCGCACCAGGTGTAAACTGAGGCATGTAGGAGGCATGCCGGGCAAATTCGCGATTGCTCCAGTCGCTTGCTGGACGACCTTGCCAGACAAGACGGCCGGACGTTGGAGCTATCTGTCTGGCAATGATCTTCAGAAGGGTGCTCTTTCCCGAACCATTAGGCCCAACGAGACCACAGATCGTACCTTCACCCACATCGAGATCGATGTCGGACAAAATTACTTTCTTGTTCGCTGAATAGCCAACGTCTCTCAACGAAAGAAAACTGTCCGACACCTGCTCAGCCATTCATTTTCCCGCTTACCACTTCTTGCTCAACTTAAATGTAACGGTGCGCGCATCACCGTAGCCGCAGGCACCTGCACCACCGCAGCTTTCGACATATTTCTTGTCAAAAACATTTGCGACATTGAGAGATGCAGTCCAGTCATTCTTCGTATAGCGGATCGCCGCATCAACAACCGCAGATGATGGCACCTTGAGCGTGTTTACCTCGTCCGCCCAAGATTCTCCCTTGTAGCGCACGCCGCCTCCGACACTCAAACCTTCGAATGTACCAGTTGTCACGGTATAATCGAGCCACAGTGATGCGGTCCAGTCCGGCACAATATATGGCGTCTTACCGACAAGCGCCGTGTTCAATGGATTTTTGGTAATCTCGACATCATTGTAAGCAACTGAGCCGAGCAATCTCCAATTCTCATTCAGATTGGCTTTCGCTTCGATTTCGAAACCTTGAGACCGCACCTCACCCAACTGGGAACTGATCCAATCGGGAGGACCCGAGGATATCGTATAGTTTTCTTTGTTTATATGAAATGCGGATGCCGTGATCGAACCATCAAAGAAGGTAGGCTCGTATTTTACGCCAACTTCAAACTGTTCGCCTTCCTCCGGTGTCAGCGGGCCATCCGAACTTGTTCCCACCAGTGGATTGAAGAAGGTTGCGACACTGGCATAGGGTCTCAAGCCGTTTTCGAACTCGTAAGCGAGCCCGGCACGACCGCTAAATGCTCCGTCAGACTCCTTGAAACTTCTGGTTGGAGACAATCTATTGTCGAAATTCGTATGGACGTAATCATAGCGACCGTTGAGTGTCATGATCCATCCGCTGCCAAAGCGTATCTGATCCTGGACGTAAACGCCCAGTTGATTCATGGTGACGATCTCATCATAGAGCGGACCATTGGCTGGTTGTGGCAGGCCATAGATGGGGTTGAGAACATCAATGGGACCGCCGGGACTGACAAAGTTCTGGACGTTGTCAATCCGGTAAAACCGATAATCTACACCAGCCATGAGATTATGGGTCGCACCGCCGAGATCGAATTCCCGCTCGATTCTGTTATCCCAGGCGAGTGTATCCGCACTGGTATCACCTTCAAATCCGATGCGGTTCAATTCAGTTGGCGACGCCCAGAGATATGGATAGGGGCCATATTCGTATTTGTTGAGATGGCCATATCTGAAATTTGACGAGACTTTCCAGCCATCGTCAAATTCGTGCTCAAGCTCATACCCGATCATTGCCTGTGTATAACGGCCCACGTCCAGATCAGGTTCACCAGGAAAGAAGCGACGGGGAATTCGTCCGAACGGTGCATCAACGACAGTGCCGACATACGGCAGGAAGCCATTTCCGGTATGGACCTGATCGAGACCTGAGGCATAAGCCCAGATTGTTAACTCAGTCGCATCGTCAGGCGAGATGGTCAACTGCGGCATGATGAACCCACGCAAGTCGTTCGTGTAGTCCGTATAGCCGTCACCGCCGGCGACCTTTCCGGTCAAACGATAATGATAGATACCGCTTTCATCGACGGCATCAGAAATATCGAAACCGGCAAAGGCATTGCCGTTCGAATTGATGCCGGTCTCGGTATAGTAGAATGGAGTATCTGTCGGCCGCTTTCTGATCATATTGACGATACCGCCAGGATTTGCCCCTCCGTAGAGAACCGATGCCGGTCCCTTCAGAACCTCGACACGTTCCAACATGAAAGGATCGATCTGAAATCCACCGAACCCATAACTGAAAAGGCTGAGTCCATCGAGGTAGACACCGGTCTGTCCAGCATCGAAACCTCGAATGTAGAACCAGTCAGTATCAGGGTCCGTACCAAAAGGAGCTGAAACAACACCTGGCGTATAGCGGAGCGCCTCATCAACCTTGTTGACCACACCACGGTCATCCATCTCCTGTTTGCCGACCACTGAAACCGCCTGTGGAACCCGGTTGATTGAGATATCAGCCTTCGCGCCGGTTCTCGTCTGTTTGGCAACATAACCCCTGACAGGCGCAATACCCGTTTGCCCCCAACCGTTTGTCGCCTCGCCTTCGATTACGATCGTCTGAAGTTGTGTTTCCTGTGCGGATGCAGAGACGGCAGTGCCAAGCGCCACAACTGCCACACTCGTTTTGAGGACGACTGACGTAACCTTCAATACTCTGGTATTCATGAAACAACCCCACCGACGCCGCAACCTTCAGCTGCGGCAAGAAATAAGATGAGCCGATAACTCATCTTATCAAGGCCGGATTGAACACATTTGTGAATTTTGAAGAGATTGGGCAAATTTGGCTTGTTATGACTAGGTTCGTGCCTTGCGCCAATACGAGGGGGTGATGCCTGTAACCTGGCGGAATGTGCGTGTGAAATGCGCCTGATCTGAAAACCCGGTCTCAGCGGCAACATCACTAAGGCTGCTGCCGTTGGAAAGTAGCAGTTCCTGAGCTTTTCGGATGCGCATCTTCATCTGCCACAGATGCGGCGCGGTCCCGGTGGATGCCTTGAATGCCCGACTGAAATGCGACTGTGACAATCCTGTCAGCGATGCGAGTTCTTCAAGACGGATGCTTCTAAGGCAATTGCTTTCGATGAAATCCGTTGCGCGGCGTAATTGCCAGGAAGCAAGCGCGCCACGATTGCGCGCCATTGGCCGGCCAAGCTTCATCACATCGATAATCAGAGCCAATGCCAAGCCGTCACCATAGAGATCATGCAAAGGCTGCGGACTTGCGCATTCACGCGCGATTAACTGCCCGAGCGCAACAATCCTCGGATCATTGAAGAGAAGATGGGGATCGGAAAGCTTTTTCGGATCGAGGTCTTCACCGAGACGCTGAAGGATGACGTCTACATCGAAATGAACGTCGAGGTGGCGCATCGAGCGCACACCAACCACATCGACCCATAGGTCCATGCCGGCAGGCACGTAGGAAATCGGTCGCCTTTCCGTGTCCTGTGGCGTCGCCTCTCCGTCAGCAGTCATCTTCACCAGCGGATGCCCCGCTCCAACAGCATCAAGCAAGATGAAGAGCCGCGGATCGGCAGCGACATAGTAGCCTCCCGCATTGGGGGCACATTCCACCTCGGTCAGGTCGACGGTAATTCCGTTCCACTGACGACTGCGGATCTTGCCGACGACCTTGAAACCGTCAATACGGTTGCTCATGCGTGGTTGGAAAGTCAACGCGCGCACCATAAGTGGAGTTAAAACTGAAGCTTTAATGCGCGAAGGAAGCGGTGCTGTCAATTGCCCTGCCCGAGGTCCTGGCAGGGCAATTGGGTTTGGCAGGCCTTATTCGATCTCGGACTGGCTGGTAATGATGCGGGAGGCAAGCCCATAGGCCACGCCGTCCTCTGCGGAAAGCCAGTAGTCGCGATCAATATCCTTGGCGATCTTTTCCACGCTCTGGCCGGTAGCCTTGGAGAAGATACCGATCAGCCGGTCATTCATCTTGATGATTTCACGTGCCTGGATCTCGATATCGGAGGCCATGCCGCGGGTACCGCCGGATGGTTGGTGCAGGAGGAAGCGTGTATTCGGCAGGCACACCCGGCGCTCCTTGGGAGTGGCAACATAGATCAACGCACCAGCCGAGGCGACCCAGCCGGTACCGATCATCCAGACCTTGGGCTTGATGAACTTGATCATGTCGTGGATGGAATCACCGGATTCCACATGGCCACCTGGAGAATTCACGTAGATACGGATGTCATCGTCGCCGGCGGCAGCGAGCGCAACAAGCTGGGTACAGACCTTCTGTGCAAGCTCCTGGTTGATGGGACCGTAGATGAAGATCGAACGGGACTTGAAAAGGTTCGCCTCCGTTTCCTTGCCGAGCGGCAGTTCCTTCACCTTGTCGTCGTCGTTTTCGTCATTCATCAGTATCTCCAGCATGGAATTTGTCTGAACGGACATAATGTGTTCGCCGCGGTAAAACAATGCGCGAAACGGACTAAGGTGAACGATACACTCACCCCAAACATCCTGTCCCAGGTCGCAACAATCAACTCAACCACGGCCTCTGTATGGCATGACACCTTGCTCCGGCAACCAGACGCCGGCTGGAACCTCACCGGTTTGCCAAAAGACATCGATTGGTATTCCGCCACGTGGGTACCAGTACGCACCAAGTCTTAGCCACTTCGGGTCAAGGAATTCCACCAGACGTTTTGCAATATAGATCGAACAGTCCTCGTGAAAGGCCCCGTGATTGCGGAAGGACTGCAAAAATAGCTTCAACGATTTCGATTCCACCAGGGACCGATCGGGAATGTAGTCGATCACGATATGCGCGAAGTCGGGCTGCCCCGTCATCGGGCAAAGCGAGGTGAATTCTGGTGCGGTGAAACGCACGACGTAATCGACCCCTTGATTGCTGTTTGGCACCTTCTCCAAAGTCGCTGATTCCGGGTTTTCCGGGGTATTTACGCTCTGACCGAGCTGGGAGAGGCTCGAAACATCTGTCTTGCTCATGAAGCTGGTCCTTCCACTGAAACCTTGATGCCATGCGCACGTTCCCCCTCAGGCTCTACGTGAATGGCGAGACTTGCCCCTGGGATCACCTGCTTGATTGCATCTTCAAGGCGATCACAGATTTCGTGGGCTTCGGAAACCGCCATGTCGGACGGAACTACGAGATGAAAGTCAATGAAGGCCGCAGCGCCTGCCCGACGGGTTCGAAGATCATGTACGTCGAGAGATCCGGCCGAATTTTCCCGGATTGCAGCGCGAATTGCCGCCTCCTCCTCGGGAGATACTGCCTTGTCCATCAGCCCGCCAAGAGACTGGCAGATGACGTTATAGCCCTGGTACAGGATATGAAGGGCTACCAGAATTGCGAGCAGGGGATCAAGAACGGTATAGCCGGTCATGATCGCAAGCAGAAGCCCTGCCAGGACGCCAACGGACGTCACGACATCCGACCTGATATGTTGCCCGTCCGCGTACATGGCAGGAGATCGGTATACCTTGCCGGCGCGGATGAGGATCGTTGCCCATGCGGCATTGATCACACCGGCAAGTCCGTTGATTCCAAGTCCAAGCAGCGGAGCATCGATTGGACGTGGTTCAAAAAGCGCGCCCCAGGCGCTCTGCAGGATCAGGAGTGCCGCCACGACGATCATGGCACCCTCCACCACGGCAGAGATGTATTCCGCTTTGTGGTGGCCGAATTGATGGTCGAGATCGGCCGGCCGTCGTGCATAGCGGATGACGAAATATGCAACACAGGCAGCGGCGACATTGACGATCGATTCCATGCCGTCCGACAAAAGTGCGACGGATCCGGTCACCTGCCAGGCAAGCATCTTAAGCCCGAGCACGAGAAACGATACGGGAATACCCCACAATGCGAGCCGTTCTACGACCGGATCGGTCTTCGTGGTCATCGATTTCGGTCCCCATGCCTATGCAAACGAATTGCAGGAGCAACGCCCCTGAACGGCGAAACCGCCCGGGCGGCGCCCGGGCGGTTTCGATTGCACGCGGTATTGCTCAGACAAGATGATTTGTCAAAGCCCAAGGCCAAAGATCATGTCAGTACCTCACGCCGCCCGTACCTTCTTGCGTCGTGCCAGATGTGCCACGACGTTTTCGATCATCCGCATTCCTGCATCCTGTCCAAGCGTCATGATCGATTCCGGATGGAACTGGACAGCCGCGATAGGTTCCTTCACATGTTCGATGCCCATGATTGTACCGTCCTCGCTTTCCGCAGTGATCGTAAAGTCTGGATGTAGCGTCTTGGGGTCTGCAAAGATCGAATGGTAACGTCCGACTGTCACTTCCCGGGTCAATCCGGAAAAGACTACTCCCGGCTCCAGGACACGAATCCGCGATGGCTTGCCGTGCATGGGGATGGCCAGGTGCCGGAGTTCACCTCCATACGCTTCGGCAAGAGCTTGCAGACCAAGGCAGACGCCAAAGATTGGCAGCCCTTTGGCACGGGCAGTCTTGATCGTTGTTTTGCAATCGAAGTCCTTCGGATTGCCGGGGCCTGGCGAAAGCACAACGAGATCAGGGTCTATCTGATCGAAAATCGCCTCCGGTACCGGAGTGCGAACTGTGGAAACTTCTGCTCCCGTCTGCCGGAAATAGTTGGCAAGCGTGTGGACAAACGAATCTTCATGATCAACAAGCAGGATCTTCACGCCTTCTCCGACCGGCGCAACATCGCGTTTTGCCTGACTGGCATTGCCTGCACGGGCATCACGGATTGCAGAGATCATGGCCGACGCCTTCAGTTCTGTTTCTGCCTCTTCCTCTTGTGGATCGGAATCGTTGAGGAGCGTTGCACCAGCCCTGACTTCGGCAATTCCATCCTTGACACGGATCGTGCGCAAGGTCAGTCCCGTATTCATATCACCATTGAAACCGACCATTCCGATCGCACCACCATACCAGGCCCGCGGGCTCTTCTCATGGCTTTCTATAAAACGCATGGCCCACAGTTTCGGTGCACCTGTTACTGTCACCGCCCAGGCATGGCTTAAGAACGCGTCGAAGGCATCCATATCCTCACGAAGCCGACCCTCGATATGATCGACGGTATGGATCAGCCTGGAATACATCTCGATCTGCCTGCGTCCAATAACCTTCACGGAACCAGGCTCGCAAACACGGGACTTGTCGTTGCGGTCGACATCGGAGCACATCGTCAGCTCGGACTCGTCCTTTTTGGAGTTCAGAAGTTTCAGGATCTGCTCGCTGTCGGCGATCGCATCCTCTCCACGCTTGATTGTCCCCGAAATCGGGCAGGTCTCGATGCGTCGACCGGAAACCCGCACGAACATTTCTGGAGAAGCCCCAATCAGATATTCCTGCTGGCCAAGATTGATGAGGAAGGAATAGGGAGACGGATTGATCGCCTTCAAACGGTTGGAGATTTCGGAAGGTTTTGAATCGCAGCGTTCCATGAACTTCTGGCCAGGAACAACTTCAAAGAGATCTCCACGGCGGAAGCTCTCCTTCGCCTTGACGACAAGTTCGGCATATTCCCCGGGCTTGTGGTCGCCCTTTGGCGGTGTCACGGT
>JAEWDP010000019.1 GCA_023390055.1 Pseudomonadota bacterium
AAAACCCATTACCGTCTATAGTGCGCCAACACCAAAGCTGTCGAGCTACGGTGTATAGTCTTGGTTTCCCTCATGCTTTGCCAGCTCGTAAGGATCACCAGACCCAAGGTCGTTAGAGTCGCCGTTACGATCTTAGGAACAATGTCATACGTCAACCACTCCATTCACCCCTCCAGCGTTCGCGCATGATCTGCCATAATTCGAGGAGATCGCTCTCCGAGAACAGATAGTCACGACCCGAACGCGAGCACAGTCCGTACCGCTTCGCCAGTTTGATTAGGCCGCGATTCGTTAGCCGCAGTCGCTCTGCAGATTCATCTGCTGTGTAGATTGTATCGAGCGGAATGGTGGGACTCACCAGCACCTCCAGAAAACAGAACGACAATACCGCAGCAAAATGCTGTGGCGGCTGTCCCAGTTTGTGTGGTGCCGGGCCGGGATGCCCTTATACGGTTGGTGGGCCGCAAGCCAGGATGCTCTTTGAAAGCCACTGGCTCGTCAACGCTTTATTGTGCTGCTTGAAGGGCGAACGCGCGGCTGTGGGAACTTGGGGAATGTCGCCGCGCGCTCTACGCCGCTTGGGAGGGGTGCGGCGTGTGCGTCCAACAAATAGCCGGCCACGATGTTCCCGTCGGTACCGTGACTGGTGAGGTCACGGTTGCTCCCGCAGCGCGCCGCCCATAGGGCGATGAATGCAGCCATGTGCGGAATCGAAAAGATACACAAGACGGACCGCGATGACTGGCGCTTCGATTGGTGCGCTGCCCGCGAGATACCGCTCTAATATTCCGGCCCGCTAGCTCAACTGGATAGAGCTGCGGCTTTCTACTCTGCAGGTTCCACGTTCGAATCGTGGGCGGGCCACCAATTTCCGCCGGGGCTCATCACCCGGTAACTTGCCGCGCTCCGCTTACGTGTTGAGCGCGGTCTTTTATACGAGGCTGGCGGGATTGACCTGCCGCACCACCCAGGAAACGGCGCCTATATACGCTGCCGCCCGCCAGCCTTACGTAATTGACCCTCGCAGAAATGCGGGGGTTTTCTTTTAGTCGGCGCGATTCCATGTGCCATTCATGTGACTTAAAAGGCCGTCATGTGCCGTAAACTAGGGTAAAATCGGTTAAGACTTACCCTATGTTACCAAGGCTTACTTTGCCTTTAAAGTCTTGTAATCATTGGAGATTTTTTGGTGAGCGCGCAGGGATTCGAACCCTGGACCTACTGATTAAAAGTCAGTTGCTCTACCGGCTGAGCTACGCGCTCCCTGGTGAAAGGCATAACCCCTTCGGAAGTGCGCGGAACATATGCAGACACCCTTTCCCGGTCAACTGGAAAAACTGCAAAAAATGCGGCTTCTTGTCTCAAAACCATTTCTCGCTCGAAAAGGTGATTGGCATTCCGGCCCCGGCATGCTTTAGGCAGGCGAACTGTCGAGCCTTGCGCTCGTAGCTGGAGTTTGCTGTGTCGATTGCGGAAATTTCCCTGTGGAGTGCGTTGCTGGCGGGAGCGCTGTCGTTCCTGTCACCGTGCGTACTGCCTCTTGTACCTCCTTATCTGTGTTACATGGCTGGTGTTTCAGTGGATCAGTTTCGCGGAGAAGGGGCAGGGGTTGCCGCCGTCGCGACGCGTCGGGCAGTGCTTGGTGCCGCGGTTCTCTTCACCCTTGGTTTCGCAACCGTTTTCGTCGCACTTGGTGCCGGTGCCTCTACGATCGGTGTCCTCCTACGCCAGCACCTTGATCTTCTATCCAAGATCGGCGGCCTGATCATTATCGCCATGGGATTGAACTTTCTTGGTGTCTTCAGGATCGGTCTCTTGTCGCAGGAAGCGCGCTTCCAGGGGGGTGGCAAGCCGGCAACATTGTCTGGCGCTTACATCATGGGCCTGGCATTCGCTTTTGGCTGGACCCCCTGTATCGGGCCAGTTCTTGGCGCAATCCTCGGAATTGCAGCATCCCGTGATACGGTTGGGGATGGTGCGACGCTTCTTGCAATCTACTCGCTGGGTCTTGCTGTCCCGTTCTGGATTGCAGCGGGTTTTTCCGGTGCGTTCATGCGGTTTCTGACACGCTTTCGCCGTCATCTCGGGATGGTTGAGAAAATCATGGGTGTTCTGCTTGTCCTCACGGGACTGGCATTCATGTTCGGTTTCATCAGCTCTGTCGCGATCTGGTTCCAGCAGACCTTTCCAATCCTTATGCAGATCGGTTAAGGCGACCCTTCATCCGACAAGCGGGGTTTGACGAACATCGATGGCCGACATTACCGCACTCTTGCTGCCATTCTTCGGGTTGATCTTCATCGGCTATGTCGCAGCGCGTATCACACGGCAACCGGCCGAAGCGTTGGGCTGGATGAATACGTTCATCATCTATGCGGCCCTGCCAGCACTTTTCTTCAAGCTCGTGTCACGGACGCCGATCGAAGATCTTGCGCGGCTTGACTTTATCGCGGCCGATATCGCGGCAACCTATACTGTCTTCGTGACCATCTATCTTGTTTCTCGCTATCTGAGACGCGCACCCATTGCCGATTCGACGATCCAGGCGTTTGGCGGATCATATGGAAATATTGGATATATGGGGCCGGGACTGGCGCTCCTTGCCTTTGGAGAGGCCGCGGCCGTTCCGGTTGCGTTGATTGTTTGCCTGGAAAACGCCATGCATTTCATGGTTGCGCCAGCCATGATGGCTGTCGCCGGAGGTGACAGGCGCTCGCCGCTTCAGGTTGCCGTATCGGTCCTATTCAAGGTCGCGATCCATCCGTTCATTGTTTCAACGGCTTTAGGCTTTGTGGTCGCTGCCAGCGGACTTGCGGTTCCGATTGCGGTAGACCGGTTTGTGGATTATCTCGCGCAGGCTGCTGCCCCTTGCGCACTGTTTGCGATGGGCGTGACGCTGGCCCTTCGGCCACTGAAGCGGGTCCCGGTCGAGATCAGCTATCTTGCCGTAGCCAAACTGGTCATCTTGCCGGCAGTTGTCTATCTTGTTCTGTCTGCGGCCGGAAACTTTGAACCGGTCTGGGTCTATTCCGCTGTGCTTCTGGCAGGGTTGCCTACGGCCACAAATGTCTTCGTGATCAGCCAGCAGTACGGGATATGGCAGGAGCGGGCATCGGCAACGGTTTTGATCACCACGATCCTGTCCGTCCTGACACTTCCGGTGCTGCTCTATCTCATCACCGCCGGCATTCTACCTGCGGACCTCATTCCTTAAAGTCTCGACAAACGAAAGAAGTCCACGCCCTGGTTCCACGCCTTCACGCATTGCCAGGTTGCGCAATGGTGGAAATGCGCTCAACAGATGCATCCCACCTGCTCTCATCATCTGCACCGGCAGGAACTCTGACAGCAGGGAACGGTTGAGCATGTCGACGCCAAAGGTCCGGCTCATGATGTCGGGGCGACGCCGGCGGTTGAAGCGATCACCGGTATTGGATGCAATTGTTGATCCGGTCGATGTCGCAAGCATCTCGCAAAGCGTGATGATGTCACGAAGCGACAGATTGAGGCCCTGTGCGCCGATCGGTGGAAACGCATGACCGGCTTCGCCAACAAGTGCCACGCGTCCCTTGCCGAATCGATCCGCCATCATGCTGGATAAAGGCCATGCCTGGAAACCGGGTTCGACAGTCACCTTTCCGAGCATCGATTGCATGCGTGTCTCCACCAGTGCGGACAGAGCTTCCGGGGACATTTTCAGGAGGCGTTGAGCCTCGTCGGGTTTGACGACCCAAACGAGACTTGAGCGCTTTCCGGGGAGGGGGACCTGTGTGAACGGTCCGCTTGGCGTATGAAACTCGGTTGAAATATTGCCATGAGACAGCTCATGGCCGAAATTGAGTACTACCGCCGACTGGGGATAGGACCAGTTGCGCTGACCGATACCAACGCTCTGCCTGACCACTGATCTGCGCCCATCGGCACCGATGACGAAGCTTGCCGTGACCGTCGAACCATCCTCAAGCGTCAAAAGGGCCACTTCATCGGAAGTTGCGAGCGAACGGACAGCCGCCTCTATGGGGGTAATATTGGGCTCGGCCGCAACGGCTGCCTGCAAAGTCTCCACAAGACCGCGATTTGGAATGTTGTAACCGAATGCATAAAGGCCAATATCGGCCGAGCGGAACTGTGCGGTCGGTGCCCGTAGCAGGCGATCGGTTGCATCAATGATCTGCATCACGCAAAGGGGGGCTGCGGTTGGTGCAATTTCCTCCCATAACCCCAGGCGATCCATGAAGCGGATGGAATGATCCATGAGCGCGGTCGTTCGTTCATCACCGACTGCGGCCTTGGGCGTAATCAAAGCGACCTTGCGACCACCACGAGCCACGGCCAGCGCTGCAACGAGACCGGCAAGTCCGCCGCCTGTCACCACAACTTCGAAATCGTCCATTTTTCTTCCTCGCCGGAAAACCGTTCTGCGCTATGTAGAGCCTTCCTGGACCGTTATCCATGGGATTGACGCCGCAAACCTCAAATCTTTCGGGAGAAGGTCGATCCATGAACGGTAGCCAGTTGCAAAGCTTCAAGTTTGGCTCCATAGGTCGACGAAAGCGTAGAATGGGACGGCGTGCGTGATCAGACGACTTTTCAATTACCGGAAAGTGCCATATGCCGAAATGCGTGCCTTTTCCGTCCACCTGTTGACGGCATCCGGCTCGTTTCTTGCCTTCCTCGGTGTTGTTGCAGCGGCCGAACATCGATTTATCGATATGTGGTGGTGGCTGGGGCTTGCTCTGTTCGTCGATGGTATTGATGGACCGATCGCCAGGAAGGTACGCGTCAGGGAAGTCCTTCCTAACTGGTCCGGTGATACCCTCGACAACATCATCGATTATGTCACTTACGTCCTCCTTCCCGCCTTTGCGCTCTACCAGAGTGGCATGATTGGCGTTCCATGGTCCTTTCTTGCCGCCGGCATGATTGTCGTCTCGAGCGCCATCTACTATGCGGATACTGGCATGAAGACGGAGGAGAACTTCTTTTCCGGTTTCCCGGTCGTCTGGAACATGCTCATCTTTACCCTTTTCGTGGTTCAGGCGAGTGCGACAACGGCCCTGGTCGCCGTGTCGATTTCAGTTGTTCTGACGTTCCTGCCGATCAATTTCCTGCATCCCGTGCGTGTCAAGCGGTTGCGCCCCCTCAACCTTGGCGTATTCACCTTATGGTGCGCTCTGAGCGGCTACGCGCTTCTGCTCCACTTCGAATCACCTGACTGGGTGGTCTACGGTGTGGCAGCATCTGGCCTCTATCTCTATTTCATCGGGGCAATCCTGCAATTGTTTCCAAACCTTGGCAGATCGACGTGAGCTGTTTACAGCCCATGTTTATGGTTGTGCGGGGCAACAAATTCGCTATCAATGTAGCAATGCAATAGCGCGGGATCTGCTAGATCGCGAACGAGCCGTGCTTTCTATAAGCCTCGAAGAAGGTGACACGGCGGGAACAAGGGGGTTCAGTGACTGTATCGGAGGGTTCAGCGGTCAATTCACTTCTGTCAGTTCGAAAACTGACGAAATATTTTGGCAGCTTTGCCGCCTGCTCGGGCATTGATCTCGACATAGCGGCCGGTGAAATACACGCATTGCTCGGTGAAAACGGTGCTGGTAAATCGACGCTGGTAAAGATGTTGTTCGGCATCCTGGAGCCGAGCGACGGTGAAATCATCTGGCAGGGCAAGCCGATTACCATTCGTTCGCCCGGAGAAGCGCGCGACCACGGTATCGGCATGGTCTTCCAGCATTTTTCGCTGTTCGAGGCTCTGACGGTCGCCGAGAATATCGCGCTTTCACTCGATCCGAAGATATCACTTGCGCACATTTCCGACGAGGCTGCGCGCCTTTCGCAGGCCTATGGGCTGCCGCTTGATCCAAACGCACATGTGGCCGACCTTTCGGTTGGCGAACGGCAACGCATCGAGATCGTGCGTGCTCTCTTGCAAAACCCGAAACTGATCATTCTCGACGAACCAACCTCGGTCCTGACGCCGCAGGAAGCCGACAAGCTTTTTGAAACCCTGTTCAAGCTGAAGGATGAAGGACGATCCGTTCTTTACATCAGCCACAGGCTGGAGGAAGTGAAACGGATTTGCGACCGTGCGACAGTCCTGCGCCACGGCAAGGTGACAGGCAATTGCGATCCGAAGCTTGAAACGCCGTCATCGCTTGCCCGCATGATGGTGGGTTCAGACGTCGCCAGCGTTAACAGGCAGGGCGACGGCACGGCAGGTGATGTCCAGATCGAGGTCGTCAACCTGTCCGTTGGCGCACGCACACCGTTTTCCATCGCAATCAGAGACGTCAACCTTTCGGTGCGCGCAGGAGAGGTGCTGGCTGTCGCAGGCGTTGCCGGAAATGGTCAAGGAGAACTCTTTGACGCGCTGTCTGGCGAATATCCCGTTACAGACAATTCTTCGATCCGAATTCGTGGAAAGCCTGTGGGTCGTCTCGGCATCAATGAAAGACGACTGCTTGGTGCAGGCTTTGTTCCAGAGGAAAGACACGGTCATGCCGCCGTCTCGGCAATGCCATTATCGGACAATCTCCTGCTTGCCCGCAACCAATCCGATCGGCGTGCCTTTCTCGGGGGCGGCATTTTCGGGGTCATCAGGCATGAAACCGTCCGTCACGCGACCGCGCGGATCTGTCAGTCCATGGACGTTCGAAAAAGTGGTGAAAATCCGCCTGCCGGATCACTTTCCGGTGGGAACTTGCAGAAATTCATCGTCGGACGCGAACTTGACCGACAGCCTGCAGTGCTCGTGGTCAATCAACCGACGTGGGGAGTGGATGCAGGGGCTGCAAGCCGTATCCGTCAGTCACTTGTCGACCTCGCGCGGTCTGGTTCAGCGGTCGTGGTCATCAGCCAGGACCTTGACGAGATCTTCGAGGTCGCGACCAGTATAACGGTCATATCCGAGGGCCGGCTCTCCTCCACCTATCGGGCAGGAGAACTCAGTCTTGAAAAGATCGGGCTTTTGATGGGTGGTGTTCACGATTCCACGCATGCCGAGGCTGCCCATGCGCATTGAACTTGAGAAACGAGCACAGGGCTCCCTTCTGTTTTCCGTTCTGTCTCCGCTTCTGGCACTTGCCCTTACACTGTTTTTCGGTGGCATCATGTTCTGGTTCCTCGGCAAGGATCCGGTCCATGCGCTCTACAGCTTCTTTGTTGAACCCCTGCTGGAAGTGTGGTCGCTTCATGAACTGGCGATCAAGGCTGCGCCGTTGATCCTGATCGCTGTCGGCCTTTCCATCTGCTATAGCTCCAACAACTGGAATATTGGTGCAGAGGGGCAATTTACCATCGGAGCGATCACCGGATCCATCTTGCCAGTTCTCTATCCGGACTGGCATTCGCCGATGATCCTGCCGCTCATGCTCGTCATGGGCATGATAGGCGGCGCGCTTTACGCAGGCATTCCGGCCCTCTTGAAAACCCGTTTTAACACCAATGAGATCCTCACGAGCCTGATGCTCGTCTATATCGCCCAGCTCTACCTGGACTGGCTGGTCAGGGGACCCTGGCGAGATCCGCAAGGGTATAATTTTCCGCAGACAAGGGGATTTGTTCCCGAAGCGGTACTTCCTGAAATCCTGTCATCAGGGCGTGCACATCTTGCCATCGTCTTCGCACTCATTGCTGCCGTGGTGATCTGGTTCATGATGCGCTTCATGCTGAAGGGCTTCGAGGTCTCCGTCATCGGGCAGTCGGAACGGGCAGGGCGCTTTGCCGGCTTTTCGTCGAAGCGAATGGTCTGGTTTGCGATGCTCGTTTCAGGCGCATTTGCAGGGCTTGCGGGAATTTCGGAAGTCTCGGGTTCGATCGGCCATCTGCAACCGGCCATCTCGCCTGGCTATGGATTTACCGCCATCATCGTTGCCTTCCTTGGACGTCTCAATCCGCTTGGCATCATCGCATCCGGCTTTGTACTGGCCCTGACCTATCTTGGCGGCGAGGCTGCCCAATTGTCGATCGGTATTTCCGACAAGGTCAGTCGCGTGTTCCAGGGACTTTTGCTCTTCTTCGTCCTGTCGTGCGACACTCTTATCCACTATCGCATCCGTCTGGCGTGGCGCCAGGCAACGGGAGATGCACATGGTTGAGGCCATCCTGCTGACGGTTATCACGGCCGCAACTCCACTTGTGATCGCGTCGCTTGGCGAACTGGTCAACGAGCGCGCCGGCGTCTTGAACCTTGGCGTCGAAGGCATGATGATCATGGGGGCCGTCCTGGCATTTGCCGCCACGCAGACAACGGGTTCTCCCTATATCGGCGTCGCTGCCGGTATTGCCGGTGGTGCAATCTTCTCACTGTTGTTCGGCTTCCTGACACTGACCCTTGTCGCAAACCAGGTTGCGACGGGACTGGCACTGACCATTCTCGGTCTCGGTCTGTCTGGTCAAATTGGCGAGAGCTTCGTTGGCCAGCCCGGGATCAAGCTTACGGCAATCACAATCCCGTTTCTGTCCGAAATCCCGTTCTTCGGTCCACTCCTGTTCGACCAGGACCTGATCTTCTATCTGACGATTGCCCTGGTTTTCGGGATCCACCATTTTCTCTTCAGGAGCCGTACCGGTCTGAAGATGCGGGCGATTGGCGACAATCACGCATCAGCGCATGCACTCGGGATCAATGTGATCCGGACCCGATATCTTGCGGTCATGTTCGGTGGTGCGTGCGCAGGACTTGCGGGAGCACAGCTGTCGCTCGTCTACACACCCCAGTGGGTTGAAAACATGACGGCAGGGCGTGGCTGGATCGCACTGGCACTGGTGGTCTTTGCTTCATGGCGTCCGATGCGCGTGATGGCCGGTGGCTATCTCTTCGGGGCCGTTTCGATCGGCCAGCTGCATGTGCAGGCATCGGGAATTGACATCCCCTCCCAACTCCTGTCATCGCTGCCCTATGCTGCCACTATTGTCGTCCTCATCATCATTTCGCATAATCGCCGCACAACGTTGATCAATACGCCTGCCTCGCTTGGAAAGGCCTTCGTTCCAGAGCGTTGACCGACTATCCGCAATTTCGTCTTCGAGCCAACAGAGGTCCAAAATGAAGAAACTAATCATCGCACTCGCAGCCTCGGCTGCCCTTCTCGGGGGGCTGGTCAGTGGCGCCCAAGCCCAGGACAAGACCAAGATCTGCTTCATCTACGTCGGATCGCAGACCGATGGTGGCTGGACACAGGCTCATGACATCGGTCGCCAGCAGTTGCAGGAGCATTTCGGCGACAAGATCGAAACGCCATTTCTGGAAAACGTACCGGAAGGACCGGATGCAGAACGCGCCATCGAGCGCATGGCCAGATCCGGATGTGCAATGGTCTTTACCACCTCTTTCGGGTTCATGGATGCGACCATGAAAGTTGCTGCGAAGTTTCCCGACGTGAAGTTCGAACATGCGACCGGCTTCAAGTCGGCTGACAATGTTGCAACCTACAATGCCCGTTTCTACGAGGGCCGTTTCATCCAGGGACAGATTGCTGCAAAGATGTCCGAGAAGGGTGTTGCCGGCTACATAGCCTCGTTCCCCATTCCGGAAGTCGTCATGGGGATCAATGCCTTCATTCTTGGTGCGCAGTCCATCAATCCGGACTTCAAGCTGAAGGTCGTATGGGCCAATACCTGGTTTGATCCCGGCAAGGAAGCGGACGCTGCCAAGGCTTTGATCGATCAGGGTGTCGACATCTTGACGCAACACACGGACACCACGGCTCCCATGCAGGTGGCAGCCGAACGCGGCATTTATGCCTTCGGTCAGGCATCGGACATGATCGCGGCTGGACCGAAGACCCAGTTGACGGCAATCGTCGATACTTGGGGCAACTACTATATCAAGCGCACGCAGGCCCTGCTTGACGGCAACTGGAAGACCGCCCAGATCTGGGATGGCCTGAAGGATGGCATCTTGACGATGGCGCCATACACCAACATGCCGGATGACGTGAAGGCGATGGCCGAAGAGACCGAAGCCAAGATCAAGTCGGGCGAACTGCACCCCTTCACTGGCCCGGTGAAGAAGCAGGACGGTTCCGACTGGCTTGCCGAAGGTGAAAATCCTGAAGACAGCGTCCTGCTCGGCATGAACTTCTATGTCGAAGGTGTTGACGACAAGCTGCCGCAATAAGGCACTGTCCGACAGACGAAGAGAAGGCGTCTTGCGGGACGCCTTTTTTGTGACAGCTCGACACAAGCCGTTTATCGCATGTCAATGGACTTGTTGCTAAGAACCCGGTGAGTGAATTTGAGGGACCGCGCATGAACCGCACTTGCCTAGCCGTCATCCTGGCCGCCGGGGACAGCACACGTATGAAATCTTCGATGTCCAAGGTCTTGCATCCGGTTGCGGGTCTGCCGATGATCGGGCACGTGATGAAAGCAGTCGCTGGCGCGCATATCAAAGATGTCGCGCTTGTACTCGGTCGCGATGCCGAAGCCGTCGGCAAGGCTGCCGCAATCGACAGCGTTAACCTGCAGACATATCTTCAAACGGAACGCCTCGGCACGGGGCACGCCGTCCTGTCTGCCCGCAAGGCCATCGAGGCAGGCTTTGATGATATCCTCATAACCTATGGCGACGCACCACTGATCACACCGGCTTCCTTTGCTGCCGCTCGCTTGGAACTGCGTAAAGGTGCCGATGTCGTCGTCATCGGCTTTCACACTGAACGGCCGACCGGGTATGGGCGGCTTCTCACGGAAAATGATGAACTGATCGCCATTCGGGAAGAACGGGATGCGACGGACGAGGAGCGCAAGATCAGCTGGTGCAACAGCGGTATAATGGCGATCAATGGTCGCCGTGCTCTTGAATTTCTGGACAGGATCGAAAACACAAACGCCAAGGGTGAATATTACGTCACCGATCTCGTCGAGATTGCCCGGGCGGCAGGCGGGCGTGCCGTGGCAGTTGATGCGCCCGAAGCAGAGCTTGCCGGATGCAACAACCGCGCAGAGCTTGCCGTGATCGAACGCCTCTGGCAGGAGCGCCGTCGTCACGAGCTGATGGTCGAAGGCGTGACCATGATCGCGCCGGAAACGGTATTTCTGTCCCACGACACGCAAATTGCGAAAGATGTCGTTCTGGAACCCAATATCGTCATCGGCCCGGGTGTCGTCATCGAGGAACAGGCCGTTGTTCATGCCTTTTCGCATCTTGAAGGCGCACATGTCGGCGCCGGAGCAACAATCGGCCCGTTTGCCCGCCTGCGTCCTGGAGCCAATCTGGAGGCCCATGCAAAGGTCGGCAATTTCTGCGAAGTCAAGAATGCCAGTATCGGGGAAGGTGCAAAGGTCAATCATCTGACCTATATCGGTGACGCGACGGTCGGAGCCCGGTCCAATATCGGGGCGGGTACGATCACCTGCAATTATGACGGCTTGAACAAGCACCTTACGCAAATCGGCGCAAACGCCTTTATAGGTTCGAATTCATCGCTCGTTGCACCTGTGGCGATCGGTGAGGGGGCCTATGTCGGATCAGGGAGTGTCATCACAGAAGATGTGCCGGCCGATGCGCTGGCACTGGGGCGGGCCCGGCAGGAAAACAGGGCCGGACGGGCAAAGGTGATCCGGGAGAGGGCGCAGGCGTTCAAGGCGGCAAAGGCAGCCACGAAAAAATAAGGCGGCGATCGCCTTCCCGTTACCTTGCGACATGCAAAGTGACCGGAGGGGGAATTGCCAGTCACGGGCAATTGATTAGAAGTCCCGCCACAGGGTCGGGAACAAAGAGGTTATGCATGTGCGGGATTGTGGGAATTGTCGGCAAGGAGCCGGTGGCGGGGCGGCTTGTCGACGCATTGCGACGTCTGGAATACCGGGGTTATGATTCTGCCGGTGTCGCCACGATCCACAATGGTGAGATCGGGCGCCGGCGTGCCGAGGGCAAGCTCTTCAACCTGGAAAAGAAGCTTGCTGCAGAACCGCTCGCCGGCGCGATCGGAATTGCCCATACGCGCTGGGCAACCCACGGCGCTCCGAATGAAACCAACGCGCATCCGCACTTCATAGAGGGCGTTGCCGTTGTCCATAACGGGATCATCGAGAATTTTTCCGAGCTGAAGGAAGCCCTTCGAGCAGAGGGCGCAATCTTCGAAACCGATACGGACACGGAAGTCGTCGGACATCTGCTTGCCCGCAATCTCCGTTCCGGAATGGGGCGGCGTCAGGCGATGCATGCGATGCTGAAAGAGATCAGCGGCGCCTACGCGCTTGCCGTGATCTTTGCAGATGATCCGTCGACCATCATGGCTGCCCGTTTCGGACCACCACTGGCGATCGGTTTCGGAGACGGTGAAACCTATCTTGGTTCAGATGCCATCGCACTTGCGCCGTTTACCAGTGAAATCTGCTATCTGGCCGATGGCGACTGGGCCATCATCGGGCGTGATGGCGCCTTCATCTTCGACCTTGATGGCAACCAGATAGAACGTCCCCGCCAGATCATGCAGGCTGCGGCCTATTTCGTGGACAAGGGCAACCACCGGCATTTCATGGAAAAGGAGATCCACGAACAGCCGGAGGTGATTTCCCATGCGCTTGCTCACTATGTCGATCTTGCAAGACATACGGTTGACCCGAAAATATCGAGCGTGATCGATTTTGCATCATTGCGTGGACTGGCAATCTCTGCATGCGGCACCGCCTACCTTTCGGGCCTTATCGGAAAATACTGGTTTGAACGCTATGCGCGCCTGCCGGTCGAGATCGATGTGGCATCCGAATTCCGCTATCGCGAGATCCCGCTTTCATCCGATCAGGCGGCACTGTTCATATCGCAATCGGGCGAAACGGCCGACACATTGGCTTCGCTGCGCTATAGCCGCGATGCCGGCCTGAAGATCGGAGCAATCGTCAACGTCAAGGAAGCAACGATCGCACGCGAGTCGGATGCAGTCTTTCCAATCCTTGCCGGACCCGAAATCGGCGTTGCCTCGACCAAGGCCTTCACCTGCCAGTTGACCGTCCTTGCCTCGCTTGCCATTGCCGCCGGCAAGGCGCGCGGAACCATTTCTGCCGACGAGGAAGGGCAACTGGTCAGGAACCTGTCGGAAATGCCGCGCATCATGAGTGGGGTATTGAACAGTATCGAGCCCCAGATCGAGGCATTGGCGCGCGAGCTCTCCAGGTTCAAGGATGTCCTTTATCTCGGCCGCGGCACCAGCTATCCGCTGGCGCTCGAAGGTGCCTTGAAGCTCAAAGAAATTTCCTACATTCATGCGGAAGGTTATGCCGCTGGCGAACTCAAGCATGGTCCTATCGCGCTGATCGATGAAAACATGCCTGTCATCGTGATTGCCCCTTATGACCGGTTCTTCGAAAAGACTGTTTCGAACATGCAGGAAGTTGCAGCGCGCGGCGGCAGGATCATCTTCATTACCGATGCGCGCGGCCAGGCGGCCTCAAAGCTTGAAACCATGGCGACGATCGTCTTGCCTGATGTCGCCGAAATCATTGCTCCGATGGTGTTTTCAGTGCCGATCCAGTTGCTGGCCTACCATACGGCAGTCTTCATGGGCACCGATGTCGACCAGCCCCGCAATCTGGCAAAATCGGTGACGGTCGAGTGAAGATACGGCACGAAATGGCCGGTGATGAAATTGCCATTGGTGAGATCACCGCGGCAGCTTTCAAGGATATGCCGTTCAGTGACCAGAGCGAACCGTTTATCATCGAGCGCCTGCGGGCAGCCGGCGCGCTGACGGTCTCACTGGTTGCCGAAGACGCAGACAAGGTCATCGGACATGTCGCGTTCTCGCCCGTTACGCTTTCCAATGGCGCGGATGACTGGTTCTGCCTTGGTCCCGTCAGCGTCTTGCCGGATTTTCAGGCAAGGGGAACCGGTTCGTTGCTTATTCGCGAAGGTCTCGACAGGCTGCGCGGCCAAAATGCTGCAGGCTGTGTCGTGCTGGGTGATCCAGCCTATTACCAACGATTTGGTTTCACGCGCGATCACGCTCTTATGGCCAGTGACGTTCCGGCCCAGTATTTCCAGAGCCTCGTCTTGCATGGACCACAGGCGTCCGGCATTGTCGCCTTTCATCCTGCATTCAACGAGCCTTTGAACAGCGGCGATCCATGAGCGAAAATCCAGATCGCATACCGGTGGCAGCCAGGCTGAGGAACAATTTCCTCACCGGTCTCATCATCTGCGCGCCGCTGGCCATCACGATCTGGCTGACCTTTACGTTCATCCGATGGGCCGACAGCTGGGTAAAGCCCTATATTCCCGCCCGCTACAACCCTGAGAACTATCTCAATATCGCCATGCCAGGGCTCGGCATGATGATTGCGATCGCCCTGATCACCCTCATCGGATTTCTTGGAAAGAACCTGATTGGCCGCACCATTGTGCGCTCGGGCGAATCGGTTTTGCATCGGATGCCACTGGTTCGGACTATCTACAGGAGCCTCAAGCAGATTTTCGAGACGGTCCTCAAGGAGCAGTCAACCTCATTCAAGACGTGCGGCCTGATCGAATTCCCGGTCCCTGGAACCTGGGCACTGGTCTTCATATCCGGCGATGCAAAGGGTGAGATTGCTGCGCGGCTGAACGAGAATGGCGAAGAAATGGTCTGTGTGTTCCTGGCCCCGACACCTGTTCCAACGGCCGGCTTCTTGATGTTCGTGCCACGCAGCAAGGTCATCACGCTTGACATGACACCCGAGGAGGGGGCCAAGCTCTTGATCTCGGGAGGCCTGCTTGCGCCCGATCATATCCCGCATACGGGAAAAACCGCCAAGTCTGCGGTGATCAGCCCGCTGCGAGGAACCTGACCGCCTCATCGCGACGGAAGAGATAGAGCAGGGTCCGGATGTTGCGGCCACGTTCCGTTGTCAGCTCCGCATCCTTGTCAAGCAGATAGGTTGCGTCCTTGCGTGCAATCTCCAGCAGATCGGCGTGCGCGTCGAGGCTTGCAATCAAGAAGCCGGGAGTGCCGGACTGCCTGGTGCCAAGCAATTCCCCTTCGCCGCGCAGTTTCAGGTCTTCCTCTGCAATCAGAAAGCCATCCTCGCTTTCACGCAGGATCGACAGGCGGGCGCGGCCTGTTTCACCAAGCGGGCCCTTGTAGAGGAGAATGCAGGTCGAGGCTTCATCACCACGGCCGACACGGCCGCGCAACTGGTGGAGTTGTGCCAGGCCAAATCTTTCCGCATGTTCGATGACCATGATCGAAGCGTCGGCAACGTCAACCCCGACCTCGACAACGGTTGTTGCGACCAGAAGCCGAATATCGCCGTTCTTGAACGCCGTCATGACAGCATCCTTTTCGGGCCCGCTCATGCGCCCATGCACAAGACCGACATTGCCGCCAAATTCGCTGGACAGAATTCCGTGTCGCTCCTCCACGGACATCAGGTCGGATGCATCTGATTCTTCCACCAGCGGGCAGATCCAGTAGCCCTTCTTGCCATCGGCAAGGGCTGATTTGAGACGGCTGATGATCTCTCCGGTTCGCTCTGTCGGGACTGTCACGGTCTTGATGGGCTGGCGGCCTGCAGGCTTTTCCGTCAGTTTTGAAACATCCATGTCACCGAATGCAGACAATACCAGTGTGCGCGGTATCGGTGTTGCCGTCATCACCAGCATGTGCGGTGAAATGCCCTTGGCGGTCAGGCGCAACCGTTGATGAACCCCGAAACGGTGCTGCTCATCGACCACGGCGACCGCGAGATTGCGATAATTGACAGCATCCTGGAAAAGCGCATGCGTCCCGATAATGATCTCGGACTTGCCGCTGGCGATGCGTTCCAGGATCTGTTCACGTTCGCGTCCCTTTGTTCGTCCCGTCAGTATGTCGACAGAAATTCCTGCAGCGGTTGCAAGCCTTGTAATCGTTGCATGGTGCTGGCGTGCCAGGATTTCGGTGGGCGCCATCAGGACTGCCTGGCCACCGCTTTCGACGGCAGCCGCCATGGCAAAGAGCGCCACAAGGGTCTTTCCGGCACCAACATCACCTTGCAAGAGGCGCAGCATGCGGTCTTCACCGGCGAGATCCTTCAAGATATCGGCAATTGCTGTCTGCTGGCTGCTGGTCAGGCTGAAAGGCAATGCCGCTTTCAGCCGCCCGGCGAGCTCTCCTGTTGCATGAACCGGCTGACCAGGGACCTTGCGCAATCGTTGACGCACGAGCGCAAGCGAGACCTGACCGGCAAGCAGTTCGTCATAGGCAAGCCTGCGTCGTGGAGGTGCCTGTGGATCAAGATCATGTTCGTCACGGGGATCGTGCAGGCACTTGAAACTTTCCGCAAGGGACAAGAAACCCTGTTTTCGCATAAGCGTCGGATCGATCCACTCGGGAAGCTGCGGCAAGCGTTCCAGTGCCCCGTCCATGGTCTTCCTGAGCACTTTTGGAGACAGGCCTGCCGTCAAGGGATAGACCGGCTCGATCAATGGCAGGGTGGCTGATTGCGAAAGCTTGACGATAAAATCCGGATGAACCATCGAGGCACGGTTGTTGAACCAGTCGACCTTGCCGCTGATCATGACATCTTCATCGATCGGCAGCACATTCTCCAGCCAGTTCTTCCTTGGATGGAAGAAGGTCAGTGCAAGCTCGCCGGTATCATCCTGGATAAAGACACGGTAGGGAAGATTGGATTTTCCAGGTGCCGGCGGCTGGTGGCGGTCGACCCGGCCGACGATCGTGACCACGGTTGCCTGGGGTGCGAACGCGATCTTCGGCTGGTTGCGCCGGTCTATGATCGATGAGGGAGCATGAAACAGGACATCGATAATGCGGCAGTCTTCAGCACCGTCACGGCCGGTCACCCGCGCCATCAGGTCGGCAAGCTTCGGCCCGACGCCGGGAAGCGATACAACGGACGAAAAGACGGGATCGAGGATGGCAGGGCGCATGAACAGCAAAATGCGACAGATTTCGCCATCATTGCAAGGTGACGCGGGAAGAATTCCGACTTATATCAGCGTCTCTAACAAGGACTACATCATGACCGGACTCTCGCGCAGCAGCGCGGAACTTTCTCCTCGTCGACGTCGCATCCTCTATCGCTGCTGGCATCGTGGCATCCGGGAGATGGATCTTGTCTTCGGCCAGTTCGCCGAAAACGAAATCCAGACGCTGTCGGAAACGGACCTCGACGAATTCGAAGCCATCATGGGCGAAGACGACCACGATCTTCATGCCTGGATTACCGGAGCTTCACCACGCCCGGATCACCTGATGACGCCGCTATTTTCAAGGATCGCCGCCTACCGGCCGGATTTCGATCCCGTCACGCCTGCCAGTCTCAAGGCAAAGGCTGAGCGATAATGATCATACCAGGGTTTGACGCCACGAAGATCAAAGCGGCGAACGGTCCGTTGAGCATCGGTAACGTTGCAACCGGCATGGAGCCACTGTTGCTGGCACAACTTGCCCGTACGGGAAGGCCGGTTGCCTATATCATCTCCGATGGCCAGAAAATGGCTGATCTTGAACAGATGCTGGGTTTTGTCGCTCCAGACATTCCTGTCTTGACGCTTCCCGCATGGGACTGTCTTCCCTATGACCGCGTGTCACCCAGTGGGGACGTGTCGGCGCGCAGGCTGACGGCGTTGTCAGGGCTCATTGCTCACGCGAAAGATGCACATCCGGCCATCGTCCTCGTAACCGTCAATGCCATGTTGCAGAAGATCGCACCAGCGGATGTGATCGAGGGCCTCGCCTTTTCCGCAAAGCCTGGAAATACCGTTCGAATGGACGACATCGCCAGCCGCCTCGAACGCAACGGTTTCGATCGCGTTCCAACCGTGCGCGAGGTCGGTGAATTCGCTGTGCGTGGTGGCATTCTCGACATCTTCGTTCCAGGGAGCGAGGAACCGTTGCGTCTCGATTTCTTCGGTGACACGCTGGAGACCATACGGACCTTTGATCCTGCCAGTCAGCGTACGACCGGCCAGGCGCGTTCACTCGCATTGAACCCGATGAGCGAGGTCTCGCTGACATCGGAAACGATCAGCCGTTTTCGCAAGAACTATCTGTCGATGTTTGGAGCCGCAACGCGCGATGACGCGCTGTATCAGGCGGTCTCCGAAGGACGCCGCTATGCGGGAATGGAGCATTGGCTGCCCCTATTTCATGACCATCTGGAAACAGCTTTCGAATATCTCAAGGGCTTTCGACTGGTCACCGATCATACGGCAAGAGAGGCCGCAAACGAGCGTTCGAAGCTGGTTGAAGACTACTATCAGGCCCGCGTCGACAATGGCCGCGCGGCCAATGGTGCCATGGGCCAGTCGACGCCGTATAAGCCAGTCCCTCCTGATCACCTCTATCTGGATGGCTCCAAGTTTGCCGAACTTCTGGAAGACAGTGACACCATTCGTCTGTCACCATTCAATGAAAGTGATGCGCCGGGCCGCAGGGTCATTTCGCTGGAAGCCCATGCAGGTCCGCGCTGGGCACCGGCGGTTGCGGAAAAGCGTGACGAAAGGATCAATGTCTTCGATCTGGTTGTCAGGCATATTGCCGAAAAACGCGCCGCCGGCCTGAAGGTATTGATCTCGGGATGGTCTAGCGGGTCGCTCGAGCGCCTCATGCAGGTTCTGGAGGAACACGGTCTTGGCGGTGTGCGCTCCATTACAGCGTTTGACGAGCTTAAGACACTGAAAAAGGGAGAGGCAGCATCCGCCGTCCTCAGTCTCGAAGCGGGTTTTGAGACCGGTAATCTCGCAGTCATCGGCGAACAGGACATCCTTGGGGACAGGATGGTTCGCCGCAGCAAGCGTCGCAAACGCGGCAGCGACTTCATCTCCGAAGTCTCCGGGCTCGATGAGGGCTCGCTCGTGGTCCATGCGGAACACGGGATCGGACGTTTCGTCGGGCTGGTAACGATCGAAGCTGCAGGTGCGCCGCGCGCCTGTCTTGAACTGCATTATGCCGACGATGCAAAGCTGTTTCTACCTGTCGAAAACATCGACCTCCTGTCCCGCTATGGCTCCGATTCGGCAGAAGCAGCACTCGATCGGCTGGGTGGGGGCGCCTGGCAGGCACGCAAGGCCAAGCTGAAGAAGCGGCTTTTGGACATGGCCGATGCGCTGATCCGCATTGCAGCAAGTCGCATCACGCGCAGGGCGCCTGTTCTTGAAGCACCTGACGGTCTCTATGACGAGTTTTCGGCCCGTTTTCCTTATGATGAGACGGAGGATCAGGCAACGGCAATCGACGCGGTTCGAAGTGATCTTGTCGCAGGCAAGCCCATGGATCGGCTGGTGTGTGGTGATGTCGGGTTCGGAAAGACCGAAGTCGGGCTGCGCGCAGCATTCCTTGCGGCCATGAATGGTGGCCAGGTGGCTGTTGTCGTGCCAACAACACTGCTCGCAAGGCAGCATTACAAGACATTTTCAGATCGATTTCGGGGCCTGCCCATCAAGATTGCCCAGGCGTCCAGGCTTGTTCCCGCAAAGGAACTGGCTCAGGTCAAGAAGGATCTGACCGAGGGCAAGATCGATATCGTTGTCGGAACGCATACATTGCTTGGCAATACGATCAAATTTGCCAATCTGAGCCTGCTCATCATTGACGAAGAACAGCATTTCGGCGTCAAGCACAAGGAACGGCTCAAGGAACTGAAATCCGACGTGCATGTGCTGACGCTTTCGGCAACGCCCATTC
>JAEWDP010000022.1 GCA_023390055.1 Pseudomonadota bacterium
CTCATCGAGCGTCGGCTCGATGACACTCAGGTCACGCAGATTCGTATTGTCAGCCGTGATTTCACGCAGAAACGGGATCTTTTCTTCGGCTGCAATCTCGGCCTCAAAGGACCCGACGGAGACCGCATTCCATTTTGCAGACCCGAGCCTCCAGTCAGGGCTGGAACCATCGGGAAGCCGTACGGCGATACGGGTCGGCAATCGTGCAATGCGCCGCAGCTCATCCAGAGTGCCGTCAGCGATCTTGGACCCGCGATTGACGATTATGACCCGGTCGGCACGGTTCTCAAGTTCTGTCAACGCATGCGAACTTAGCAAAACAGTTGCGCCATTGGCCCGAAGGTCCGACACCAGATCGTAGAAGGTTGCTCTCAATGCCGGGTCAAGACCGCTCGTCGGTTCATCAAGCAGCAATACGCGCGGCTCACCGAGCAGCGCCTGTGCCAGGCCGAGGCGCTGTCGCATGCCCTTGGAATAGGTTCGAACCGGGCGATCTGCCGCTTCACGCGACAGGCCCACACGTTCAAACAGTCCATCACTGGAAGAAAATGCCACCCGCTTCAGGCCTGCATAGAATTTGAGCGTTTCACGACCCGTCAACGCCATGTGGAATGAAACGCTTTCCGGAAGATAGCCAAGGGACTGGCGAACATGAAAATCCCCCTTGGTCGGATCTTCACCGAGCATCTTGACTGTCCCGCTCGTTGGGCGAATGAGACCGAGCATGAGCTTGATCAGCGTTGTCTTTCCCGCACCATTGTGGCCGACGAGTGCAATCGTCTCGCCAGCATTGAGCGTCAGGTCCACGTTCGTGACCGCTTGCACAGCGCCATAATGCTTGGAAACCCCGCTGGTGGAGATCGATACCGTCATGATCCTGCTTTCTTCTCGATAGTCGGCGCCATGAGAGGATGGCTATCGACGACACCGCCTGGCAACAAGGCGGGAAACTGCGACTGCGCCCAACGGATGACCTGAACAGCTGGACTTGTGGTCAGGAATTTTGCTTGCGGCGTCGTCCACAGGACCTGATCTATAAGGTCGTTCGGTCGATAGGGATTGTCGCCGATTCCGTCGCCGTTGAGATCGAAGGCGGGGTTGTCGCTCCAGTAGTTTCCGCGCCCTTCACTCGACCAGTCCACGAAGCGGGTACCAACATATTTTACCTGATTGCGATTGTTGATGAAGGCATTGCCACTCATCACATTGCCCTCTGACCCGGCCGTGAAATGAATGCCAACAGCACATCCTTCAAACCAGTTGTCAAAGAAGCGGTTGCGATTGGCATTGTATATGAAGACACATTTTTCCGGGCCGAGACGTTCATCCTGAGCGACGTCCGCTACCTTGTCGTCGGATCTGGGCATGCCGTGTTCACCGGTCTGCATCCCTGCAGATAGCCAACGCTCGACAGGCTGCATCTTGCCTATGACTACATTGCCGCGGATTTCCGAAGAGTTGGCAGCATTCAAAAGCAGACCATGGTCGCGATCACCATCGGATATATTACCGATGATCTTGAGGCGATTGGAATACATGATCGCGTAACCAACCGAATTGCCGACTGAAACATTGTCTCTGACTTCGCTGTCATTCGTATACATGTAGTGAATTGCAAAACGCAGATTGCTGAAACGGTTGCCACTGAAGACGTTTTTCTTGCTGGCATTGGTGGCAATCCCGTCGCGCCCGAAACTTATGTCATTGTCCTCGACTCTGGCACCGGGGGCATTCCAGATGGTCACGCCACTGCCAGCCTCGCTCGACCGGCCACTTTTCATTCCAATCACGCGATTGCGCCGGGCGACTGAATCGACCGCGCCATAGAGATAAATTCCCGAAAGATTGTCGACGACCATATTGTCTTCAATAATTGCACCTGTCGCCGTCTTGTCCGCATAAATGCCGGAATCGCGAACGGCCAGGTTGCGACCCGAACCGCTGACAGTAAGCCCCCGCACCGTCACATCTTCCGCTTCAATCCTGATGACGCTTCCCTCACCGTTGCCACGTACCGCAGCTCCGGGTCTTCCGACCAACATCATCGGTTTATTGATTGTAATTGGCCCGACGTGATCACCTGGCTCCAAAATGATGACATCGCCCGGCATGGCGGAATCGATAATGTCCTGCAGAGCACCTTCTTCAGCAGGCGCCACAAGGAGTTCCGCGGCTGCGACCAGGGCTGGAATGGCGGCCATGATGGCCGCCACTCCTGCTATCTTCAAACGACGGGCAAACATCACGCCGACTTTGGCTCCACGAACATACGGCCCTTCATTTCCATATGCATGGCATGGCAGAACCACGAGCAATAATACCACCAGACACCAGGCTTGTTGGCCTTGAACGTCACCGAAGCAGTTGCTTGAGGTGCAACTTCGATGTTGATGCCGTAGTTGATGATCGAAAAACCATGCGTCAGATCTTCGACTTCATCAATGTTGGTGATGTAGACCGTCACCTCATCGCCCTGCTTGACGGAAAATTCCTCAAGTCCAAATGCCGGTGCTGAAGACGTCATGTAGACGCGAACCTTGTCGCCATCGCGGATAACTTCGGCGTCCATCATCAGATCGATACCATCCGCTTCCGCCTGCGCGACCGCATCCGCAAAGAACGGGTCGTTTCGGTCCCACACATGTACCGGATTGATCTTCGAGGCATGGACAATCGTTGCATCATGCGGTTCAGCGAATGACGGTCCGTCATGGACAATAACCATTTCATCACCGGAAATATCGATGAGCTGATCATTTTCCGGCTTCAATGGTCCGACGTTCAGGTAGCGGTCCTTGGAGAACTTGTTCAAGGAGATAAGCCATTTGCCATCTGCCTCATGGGTCTGCCCCATGGATGTGTGGTTGTGGCCGGGCTGATAGTGAACGTCGAGTTTCTGGATGATCGGATCAACCTGCTCACCCGCATAGGCTCGCTTGGCGTCTTCGATATTCCATTTGCAGATCTGGCTGTCGATGAACAGCGTCGTGTAGGCGTTGCCTCTACCGTCATAGGCGGTATGCAATGGTCCAAGGCCCAGTTCGGGCTCGGCAACGATCGTGTCACGCGGCTCGATCTTGTCGTCGAAAAGATCATCGAACTTGCGAACGTCGAAGACTGAGACGGTCGGCGAAAGCTTTCCGTTGGCAACGACGTGAATACCGTCCGGTGCCGTGTTGATGCCATGGGGACTATTGGCAATCGGAACATAGCGCGTATAGGGCGAACCATGACGGCCGTCGATGACTGGCACCCCGCCGATTTCTTCGAATTCACCCTTGGCGACGGCTTCTTCAATCCGTTTCAGATTAAAGATGATGACCCAGTCCTGCTCACTTCCCATCATCTCGGCGAGGTTCACACCTTCCTCCGAGTTGTAGCAGGTTGCGAATGCATATTTGCCCTGGTAGTCGCAATCGACGTTGTCGAGATTGCCGTCGACCTTGATCTGCCAGGCAACCTTCATCGTCTCGCCATCCACGGCGGTGAAGATTGCGTGGTATTGCGAGTGATCTTCGAGGATTTTTCCATCATTGGGGATGGGTACGCGGTCCTCGCCGTTGCAGAACACATAACCGGTTTTCGGGTATTTCTGCACACGCAGCCCATGTACCGTGTGCTGGTTTGGCAGCTGTATGATCTTGTCGCACTTCATCACATCAAGACGAATGCGGCAAACGCGGGTATTGGCCTTGTCGTTTGCGTAGAGATAGCGGCCGTCATATGTGCCGTCCGTGAAGGACAGATGCGGGTGATGCAGGTCCCCGTTCAGGAAGATTCCGCCCTGATCTGCCATGAATTCCCTGTCTTCGGGGAGCATCCCCTCCATCAGGATCTTGCGGCTTTCATTGCTCTGGCCCCAACCTGTTGCACTGCAACGGTTGAAGACTGGAATTCGCATCAATTCACGCATTGATGGCAGGCCAACAATACGAACTTCGCCTGTCTGACCACTGGAGAAGAATGTGTAATATTCGTCCAGTTCGCCGGGCCCTACCTCAAAGCTGTTATGCCCCGCTTGCGCCAGAGCTGGCGTGGCTGATCCAGCAGAAAGGGTCAGGGCGCCACCAACGCCTGCTGCTCCTGCTGCAGCGGCAAAAGCCGCTGACCCCAGCATTTGGCGCCTGTTCAGGCTTAGTCTGTTTTGTTCGTCCGACATACCATCTCTCCTTAGTTGGTTGACGAGGGTGTTTTCTGGTCCACGAGTGGATCCTTTTTGCCGATCGGCTTGCCCTTGTGGGTAACGACAGTCTTGGTCTGCCCTTCACCACGTGATGCCGGTGTTGACAGCGCCATGAATTTTTCTCGCTTCAGTCGCACCTGAATCATGTGAGGACAGCGCTGATCGTCGTGGTAGAGCTCCTGGCAATGCATGCAGTAGATGCATTCATTGACGTTGATCTGACCTTCCGGATGAATGGATTGAACCGGGCATTCCTTTGCACAACGCTGGCACGGCGAGCCGCATTCCGGCCACCGCTTCAGCCATTCGAACATCCGGATACGGCCCGGGATGGCGAGCGCTGCCCCAAGCGGGCACAGATAGCGGCAATAGAAGCGTTCGATGAACAGACCCGCAGACAGGACCGTCAAGGCAAAGATGACAAACGGCCATTCACGCGCGAACTTCAGAATGATTGCCGTCTTGAATGGCTCGACCTCCGCAAACATTTCCGCAAGGGCGACCGAATAGAGTGACAGACCGAAAAGCCCCAGGAAGATGATGTACTTGATCGGCCACAATCGTTCATGCAGCCCCCAGGGGAGACGGATCTGCGGCACCTTTAACCACTGCGCGACATTGTTCGTCAGTTCCTGCAGCGCTCCGAAGGGACATAGCCATCCGCAGAATGGCCCCCTGCCCCAAAACAGCAGGCCAGCAGCAATCGCCGCCCACAGTATGAAAATCAGTGGGGCCGATAGGAAGAACTCCCAGTTAAACCCGGTAATCAGTGAATTGACGAATGTCAGGACGTTGACAACCGAAAGCTGTGCGTTTGCATACCAACCGAGCCAGACCAGAGTAAAAAGCAGGTAACCACGCCTGATCCAGGCGAACATTACCGGGCGTTTGACCAGCCAGTCCTGGAAGAAGAAGATACCCGTCAGCACCAGCAGGGCCGCTATCGTGATACCAATATTAATGCGGTTCATATCCCACATTCGCACCCACAACGGCTGGTCGTCGGCAATTTGCTGGTCGGTGACGAGATCGCTTTCGGAAGGGACGGTCGGCTTGGCGGGCGCGGGCTCTGGTGGAGGCGGCGCCCTTTCTATCGTGACGAAGGCATCTGGGAGCGTATAACCGAGATTATAGTTCAGGACAGATTTTTCGCGCCCCCCTGCACTGCGCTGGACCAGCAGCTGCAGCTCGAATGGCTGTGTCACATCGAAATCGAATTCGACTGGGACCGTAAAGAGCGCAATCTCACGCAGACGCGGGGCCCCATCGGCAGCCAGGGTTGGGATGCGGGTATGGTCGCGATCACGGAAACGAAGGCCCTGGCCGTCCTGCAAAAGCTCGATACGGTCAAAGATCCCCCCACGGACATAGCCGGATCCCTTGAACGAATAAGCTCCGTCTCCAGCCACGAGGATGGCCGATTGACCAGGCTCCAACGATGCTTCCAGGCGCTCGAACGCTGTGTCTCCGAGCAACGTCCTGCCGATCGAGGGAACATTGACGGGTGCAAGGAAGAGATCGATGAAACGATCATCGGGATTTCGTGTTTCCGGCTTTTCAGCGGCAACAGTTTCACCGGCCTGACGGAATGCGTCTGATACTTCTGCGACGGTGAGGCGAAGACTGCGGACTGAACCATCACCAAGAAGGGTCTGCCAATCGCTGGTCTCAACCTTTGTCATGTCGACATGACGGATGTCCGGCTGCACCGCAACTGTGGCCATGGCCTGATCGTTCAGGCGATTACTGCGAATAAGCTGTACAGCGGAACGGGCGACACTGTCCCCCATGACCAGAACGGTAACGGTTGCACCACTGACGATATCGACTTGCGGAGGGCGCTCCGCGCCAGCAGCGACGCGTCCCATATCCTTGCCGATCAACGCGTTCAAGGACGCAATGACTTTTTCTTCGGGAATTCCGATCAGCACGATGGGCTCTTGGTGATCGACCATCTTGAAGCCGCGGATGACACCCTGGGGATCAATGCCCACGACGATATGGATCGGCTTTCCCGAATAGCCGATTGAACTCGTGAAATCGGAGTTCAGATAGGCGTAGCCGAGCACCTCGTCGCCGCGCAGGACAGGAACAATCGGCGGATCACCGCTTGGCTCTCCAAATCTGTCAGCATTTTCGAAAAGGTCGTTCGGTGCGACTTTTTCGAGAAAATTCGACAATTGCCCCGCTGCCTGAGCATGGGTGCTCATCATGGTGCCCAGGATCACCATGGCAAGACAGGCCAGAACCATCAGGCAGGAGGATCGAAGTCGACGACCGGAATTCATGTGTTCGCATCACCAAGATTTTTCATCGTGATCATGCTCTTTAATGCCTTCGGCGGCCCGCTCGTTGACTTGCATCAAATTTGCCGCGGCTTCCTCGCCTATTGCTAAATATCAACCCAGGAAGTCAGAGCGAGGAGAGTGCGTTGACCAATAGAACACGTGAAGCATGGGACGTGCAGTCCATGGACGAGTTGCTTGCTATCGCACGGACCATGGAACTTGAGGCCATCAGCGGCTATGCAGCACTTGCCAAACGCATGCATGCTGAAAAACAGCCGGAGCTTGCATCGGTCTTTGAAACATTGGTTCGGGAAGAACAGGGCCATCTGGAAAACATAGACAACTGGATAGAGGTACAACAAATCGAGCCGTCCATTGCCGCCAGTCCGGCTCAACCAATGTTCGACGACGAAGGTGCAGCCCTTGTTGCTCCCGAACTGCTCGATGCCTATCGGGCATTTTCAATGGCGGTCAGAAACGAGGAGCGTGCTTTCGTCTTCTGGACCTATGTTGCAGCACACGCCAATGACCATGAGATTCAAAAGGCCGCCGAACGGATGGCCCGGGAGGAGCTTGGACACGTTGCTACACTTCGACGCGAACGTCGAAAGGCTTTCCACACGATCCGAAACCAGCGATCGGACCTTCCTGCAATCGACCCTGCCACTCTTGAGCGGCGGTTGGCAGAACTCCTGGACGAAGCCGCAACGCGCGTTGCCGACCCGGCGAGCACAAAGGTCAAGCATCAGGCTGAAATGGCGCGAAGACGCGCTGCCATCGTGCAATCGGAAGCATTCAGCACGCCTTCACCGACACCCGAGACAGGAAAACGTCTGATTTCGCTTTGTGAGTATCTGCTCGACTACTATCTCGGATCGGCAGAACGGCTGCGCGACAATGCGCTTCGAGATCTGGCACAAACCTGCTCCGGCGAGCTTGTCGCCTGTCTTCATCTGGTCCGGGAACTTCCCCCGGCCTGATAGCGGACGCCCAGCACGGAACCTTTCATCCGGCCAGAAAGCAGCCTGATTTTACTCACGACGACATCCGTAAAGATGTCGTCGTGCGATCATCACATCCCTATAGCGACGCGTGAGCAGCGCGGGCTGGATCGTAATCACAATATGGTCCGGAGTGACCCGGTCCCAGATACTGGCTATCTGCAAAAGATGGAGGGTGGCTGACAGCTCCAACGGGACTGTCGGCCTGCCATCCAGGTTAACCAAATCTGGCAGAACCGATCACTGATGCTCAGATGAGCGCACCTTGCGTTGTCAGCGCTCGACGAACGTCACTCACCTGGACGACACCACTGGCTGCCAGTTTCGCAGCGGCAATACCTGCAGCATGACCCGTCGCAAATGCTGTTCCCATCACACGCACGGAACCGTAGGCGACCGGGTCGGCACCGATGGTACGGCCTGCAAGAAACAGATTATCGCAACCTGAAGCCCGTAGTGCTTCAAGTGGAATGTCCGCAAAGCCCTGGCCACCAAGATCAACGAAGCGTGCACGCCCTGGAGCCTCATGGACTTCCATGGGCCAGGCCGCACGCGCTACACCATCTGAACGCCTTGTACCGTCAGTCAGGGCTTGGCCGGTCACATCTTCACATGAGCGGGGGCGTCTTGTCTCACGGATGCCCAGTTGAGGACCCGTGGAAAGGATATGAGCCTTCTCGAACCCGGGCATCCTTTGCAAGAGAGCAAGATTGCGCCATGCCTGTCTCCTCGCTTGCTGTTCTGCCTTGCCAAGACAGGTCCCGCTCAGGCCATCGGTTTCAACGTCAACAGACATCCACCAGTAGTCATCTGATAGTGGCAGCCGAAACATCACGCCGCCATCTGTACGATGGATCTGGTCCTTCGCGGTGGCATTGTGCTCGGCGATAATGGCAGTGAGCATCTCACGATCAAAGTTTGCATCACCTGAGACACCGCCAATTCGAATGGGCAATGACGCGGGCTGAACCTTGTCGCCTCTTCTGCTGTCCACACTCAGGGGTACGCCGGCAAGGCTTGCCAATGTTGCTTCACCACTTGCGTCAACGAATGCGTCTGCGCTCACCTCATAGCAGCCAGCGTGGTCGTTCACGGTTATCGCGTCAATTCCGGAACTTCCTTTCGAAACAGAGACCGCGCAGCTGTGAAGGACCGTATCAAGGCCCTTACATTCGACCAGCTGATCGAAGGCAAATTTCACCGCCTCCGCATCCAGCATGATGATCCAGTTGCCGCTTTTCGACACGATTGGAGCAATATCCTGACCAACGGCCACCAAATGGCCGAGCAAGTCGGCACCAATACCACCAACGGCTGCGACAGGACGGACGCCCTTCAGGAAGAAGCCACAATAGGCCAGGACAAGCGCATTTGCCGCCGCCCCTCCCAGAAAACCGTATCGTTCGATCAGCAGCACCCGCGCTCCCGAACGAGCGGCTGCGACGGCGGAGCTGGTGCCAGCTGCCCCTCCTCCGAGCACGACAACATCAAAATGGCCGCCACGTATGCTCTTCATATCGTCGATCAACCTCTACACATGCTCCAAGGATAATGGCGGAACTCATTGACACAACCATAGATTCTGAGGCAGTCTATAAGTCAAATTTATAGTTGGGTTACACACTTGCAGAGTCCCAGGCTCAAGGAACGCCAGATCGAGATCTTTCGAACGGTCATGGGCACAAATTCCTTGTCTGCGGCCGCTGCCCATCTTGGCGTCTCTCAGCCGAGTGTTTCGATTGCGATCAAACGGCTGGAAGATCAGCTCGGCATCGCACTTTTCGACCGGATTTCCGGACGCCTCGTACCCACCGAGGAAGCAAGGCTGATCTTCAGGGAAGTAGACCGCGTTCATCAGCAGTCTGAGATGCTGTCGGAGATGGTCTATTCGATCGCGCGCGGCGATACATCCGTTTTCCGTTTCGGCGCCACGCCAAGCCTTGGAATACGGCTGATACCAAAGGCCCTGAAACAGCTGCAGCGCGAACGCGTCGCTGGTACCTATTACGCCGATTCCCTTTCACAACGTGATATGCGCGACTACCTGCTCTTCGGTCGCGGATCCTGCGTTGCGACGATCGCCGAAGTCAACGACCCGGTCATCGACACTGTGAAATTCGCCGAAACCGGCCTGGTCTGCATCGTGCCTGCAGACCACCCCCTGGCACGGCAATCTGTCGTAAGGCCGCAGGACCTCGATCGCGAGACGTTGATCTCCTTTGCGCCAATGACAACCCACGGCCTGCTGATTGACGAAACGTTCAAACAGGCGAATGCCGTTCGCAAAACCGCCATCTATGTTCACTTTGTAGAGGCCGCACTTGCGTTTGTCACGGAACGGATCGGCATTACGATCCTGGATGGCTTTTCTGCGCTGGGCTGCGGCATCCAGGGGCTGGTCGCAATCCCCATTGCCGAAAGTGTCACTGTCTCTGCTTATGTCCATGCGTATCGGCTTCGGCCCCGCCCGGCAGGTGTCGACAGCCTGGTGAGAGCATTGCGCAATGCGATCACGGACGCCGCCACGAATAACCCGGAAGGAATGGTCAGCACATGGATCGACCAGTAGATTCGCTTTTCCCTGGCTTCAACCCGCAACAGATCAGGCTTTCAGAAACCGAAATTGCCGCACTGGTCGGTGGATCAGGGCCAGCCGTACTCCTGTTACACGGATATCCACAGACACGGGCAGCCTGGCATCGGATTGCACCAGCACTCACCGACAGCCATACCGTCATTGTCCCCGATCTTCCAGGATATGGAAGAAGCCGCATCATCGGAGCGCCTGATGGCTCTGGTTCCAAGAAGTGGATGGCACGGCAGCTTCAAGCGATGATGCACGAACTTGGCCACCGTCAGTTTGTCGTCGCGGGACACGATCGCGGGGGCCGTGTCGGATACCGGATGGCACTCGATTTCCCTGATAAGGTTATCGGGTTTGTTTCAATCACCGTCGTCCCAACCCCGGAGATGTGGGAAGGTTCGAACAAGGCTTTTGGCATGGGAGCCTGGCACTGGTTCATGATGGCTCAACCGGCGCCATTACCTGAAACTCTCATGGCTGCATCCCCTCGTTTCCTTGTCGACGACACGCTCGAAAGGATGGCAGGCGGGCTTACCAGGCTTCATCCACTTGCGCTTGAAGATTACCGCATGGCCTTTGACAATTCGCACGTGCGCCACGCAATGTGCGAAGACTATCGCGCTGGCGCCACAAAGGACGAGGATGACGATCTTGCCGACCGCATGGCCGGAAGACGCATTCAGGCACCGGTTCTCGTCCTGTGGGAAGAGGGTCGCCGCTATGGTGGTGGTCGCGAACCACTCGATATCTGGGCGGATTGGGCAGATGCCGCACAAGGCAAAGGCATGCCAGGTGGACATCTGTTGCCCGAAACGGCCTCCGATGAAGTCCTTTCTGAATTATTGCCATTTCTAAGAAGAACAACGGATCGCCAGGATTGTTGAGCATTTTCTGCCATCAAGCCTAATGTTCACCGAGACGATTGTTGGTACTCTGCACCAGTCGACGTAAACCTTTTATGATCTAGGTACACAAGTAGTTCAATCGACCAACACTTGCTTGACTCACTAGGCATCTGGGGGATAGCCCCGTGCATGTCTATTAAGCATGAGCTCATCATGATCATGCACGCTATGTTCAATATGCCCAAACGGCAACAAACCAGCAGCGCCAAAAGGCCTGCCTATCGGAGAAAATTGAAGATGAACTGGATCCTGAACCGCCGGCAGGCACTTATGGGCATGGGTGCCGTTGGCGCAGCAGCTTCCCTCGGCCTTCCCGCTCGAGCTGCAACCCGTAATCTTGCAGTTCTGCACCTCGCCAGTCATTCGCCGAGCTTCATCGCCTATGAGCGTGGATACTACAAGGAAGCAGGCCTGGATATCGACTTGAAGTTCTTCGAGGCAGCTCAGCCCATGGCTGTCGCGATCGCGTCCGGAGATGCAGACTTTGGTGTTACCGCCATGAGTGGCGGTCTGATCAGCCTGGCGCAAAAAGACGCCGTCAAGGTTTTCGGTGGCGCGCTTACGGAAGAAGAAGGCACGCCTGGCGCAATCATAATTGCATCTAATCAGGCATATGAAGCAGGCCTGACTGATCCTTCCAAACTCGCAGGCAAGAGCTTCGGCATCACGACTGCCGGTTCCTCATTCCATTTCATGGCACACAAGATCGCCCAGGCAAACGGGATCGACCTTGCAGACATTCAATTGCGCCCGCTGCAAAAGCTCGGTGCCATTGTCGGGGCTATCTCGACCGGCCAGATCGATGCCTGGGCCATCCAGCCCAATGTTGCCAAGAAGCTGATCCGGGAAGGCGCCGTCAAGCAGATTGGGCTCGTATCCGACTATGCTCCAAACTATCAGGTGACGACGGCCTTCACTTCAACAAAGAACGCCCAGAATGAACGCGATCTCGTCAGTTCTTTCGTAACCGCCTATTCCAGGGCAATCGCAGACTACAATGCTGCTTTCGTCGACAATACAGCCGATGACGCGGAGCGCGACGCACTGGCAAAGATCGTACATAAGTATGTCGAAAGCGACAGCCCCTTTGAGACTGCAAAACAGAACCTCATTGATGGAGCAATGCGCGTCAACCAGGGTCTGGCTCTCTCGCTGGACAGCTGCCTTGAACAGCTCGAATGGTTCAAGTCTGAAGGCATGGTCAAGGACGAGATTACAAAAGAGCAGCTCTTTGACACGTCGTTCGTCGAGATCATCTGATCGACTGGCGCTTATCACGACGGAGGCCTTGCCGGGCCTCCGACCGGGGGTTCGATGCACCTGAAGCTTAATAATATCAGCCATTCCTACGGATCAGTCGAAGTTCTTGACGATATTTCGCTTGATATCCCGCAGGGGCAGATTGCATGCCTTATTGGCCCCTCTGGCTGCGGAAAATCCACTTTGTTGCGGTTTTTGGGCGGACTGGAGCGACCATTCTCGGGTGAGGTTTTGCAGGTCGGTCAACCGCCTGCGGATTCGCTGAACCCTTTGACTTACGTCTTTCAGCATTTTGCTTTGCTTCCCTGGCGAACGGTCGAGGGCAACATCAAGCTGGTACTTGAAGACCATGGTCTGTCTGCCCGCGAAATGGACGAGATCGTCAAGGACGTTCTCGAGCGCACCCGCCTTTCGGACTTCCATAACGCACTCCCCAAGCAGCTCTCAGGCGGCATGCGCCAGCGCGTGGCGATCAGCAGGGCACTTGCGGTGCGCCCTGCGGTAATGTTGATGGATGAGCCACTATCAGCCCTGGACAGTCAGACGCGTGAGCTTTTGATGGATGATCTGATCTCTCTTTGGACACGCCAGCCTTTCACTTCGGTTTATGTCACCCATAATCTCAATGAGGCGGTCCGGCTGGGACACCGCGTCATCGTACTGTCGCGCCGCCCGGGCCGTATCCGAGAGATCGTCAACATCGATATGCCTCTCAACGAGCGTCGCCTTGGCAGTCCTGAACTTGAAGAAAAACAGGCACACTTGTGGGCACTGATGCGTGAAGAAGCCATGGCAGCAGACAAGGAACTGGTCGATGCCTGAGGCTATCACGCATTCAAAGTCAATCAATGCAAATGATGGCGGCCTGGTCGATGTTTCCGTTCGCCCGGTCAGTTTCCGGGGCGGAGGCTTCGCACCCACTCCGGTACGTGGATTGGCAATCATCGTCTTCATTGCCTTGATCGCACTTGCCGAGATTGGCACGCGCACAGGCATAATCACCAATCTGACGTTGCCTCGACCATCCGCGGTGTTGGAGACTTTCGTTCAACTTTGGAATACCGGTCTGCTGTGGAAGCATCTTTTGCCATCATTGCAAAGGCTTCTTGTTGGCGGCGGGATGGGAATAATTGTTGGCGTCTCGCTCGGCGTCATGATCGGCCTGTTCAGCTATGTCCGCGCAGGTCTTGTTCCCTTGGTGGCTGCCCTGTTTCCTATACCGAAAATCGCTCTGCTACCGCTCTTCGTGATCTGGTTCGGGATCGACGAGATGTCGAAATACGCTCTGATCGCCTTTGGAACGTTTACGCCGACCGTGGTTGCGACCTATGGGGCCGTCGACAATGTCGATCGTTCCCTGATCAGGATGGGCCAAAGCTTTGGCCTCACCTGGTGGTCTATCGTGCGCAAGATCGTACTGCCCGGTGCATTTCCGGCCATCCTGTCCGGTTTGCGCGTATCCATCTCCATCGCAATCATTTTGCTCGTTGCAGCCGAAATGCTTGGTGCGCAATACGGTATCGGTTCCTACAT
>JAEWDP010000092.1 GCA_023390055.1 Pseudomonadota bacterium
TCGAGCACCCCATATAGTGGTGCAGCTTCTCGCCATTGAGGGAAAACCTTGACGAACCGTCCGGCATCACGCCCTGGCCCTGGGTCGCACGAATGGCGGTACAAAGATTGGTCTTGCGCGACAGGCATGAGGGGCATTCCCGGCATTCCGGCGTATAGAGGGGAATGACATGATCGCCCTTCTTCACCGAGGTGACGCCTGCACCGACATCAACGACAATGCCCGCACCTTCATGACCAAGGATGGCTGGAAACAGGCCTTCAGGATCAGCACCGGACAGCGTGAAGTCGTCCGTGTGGCAGATGCCGGTCGCCTTTACCTCGATCAAAACCTCACCGGCCCTCGGGCCGTCGAGCTGTACGGTCGCAATTTCAAGCGGCTTGCCTGCCTGGACAGCGATGGCGGCACGGACGTCCATGACATATCTCCCTAATTCGAATCTGAGTGCACTCTTGCATGCAAAGAGTTGGCCCTCAAGTCGTCAGCGACGTCACGCGGCATGAGGACTGCTGGAGGATCTGCTCTTCTTGATGTCGAGCCAGGCAGTTGTCCTTGCTTGCCCGGATTGGCATGCAAGTTGCGTAAGTGCCATGAGTTCGCGCCAGCCACACTGATTGTCACGCGGTGCTGCGTGTAGATCGATGTTCTGCAGGATCAGCTTTTCCGAATTCGACAGGTTGAGGCAGCCCCGTTCGACTGAGCTGCGCAGCACACGCCAGATGAATGCAAGATCTGATCTCGTGACGGTGTCGTCGCCACAACGTCGGATCGCATATGCGCCCCGTGGTTCGGGTAAAAGTGCAAGCCGCACCTGGTTGAGGGCTGTGGCTGAAAGAAATGAGGGGACATCGCCAGCAAGATCGAGGACACGCAGCACGATGTCGAGCCCCGCCTGAGAATAGATCGTCCCGTGCTCTGACAACTGTTCAAGCAGCCATCCGGCGGCTTCTCCCGAAACAGCGCCATCCGACGGCTCATGCCACACGATAAAGTTTGACACCTCTTCCACAAGGTAGCTTGTCCATTCCGGACAGCAGGAATGGCACGACAGGTCGAGTGCTATTGCCATGGTTGCCTGCTGGCGCGTGCGAATGCCGGCAGGCCACATGTGGCCGCGTATTTGTGTGACGTCTTCGGGGGTGATTTTTCCGCTTTCGGCGACAAGACATGCCGGAAAGGGAAAGCGCAGGTCGCTCATCTTTCATCTCCGTTTCATCATGAAACTGAATGGAGACGATTACGCTCCAGGTCTTGATGGACTGCCAAGAGATGCTCTTAACGAGCGGTGATGCCATTTGATAAAATTATGCGGGATGTGTGGATCTGATACGTTCCCGCCAGATAATGAACAGGCCTGATGCAACGATGATGAAGATGCCAAGCCATTTCGAGGGTGTGGGAAAATCGCCAAACAATGCGTAGCCGAAAATAGTGGCCGAGATGATCTCGAAATACTGGAAGGGCGCAAGCAAGGACAGGGGTGCCAGTCGAAAGGCACGCACGACGAACAGATGTATGTAGCCGGAGATGGATCCCAGCAGGATAAGAAGCACAAGGGCGAGTGCCGAACCGGGCAGGGATGGCTCGAAATCCGGTTGCCCGCTTCCGACGCCGACCGCGAGTGCCGCTCCCATGAACAGTGTCCCGCCCAGACCTGAAACCATCTGCATGGTCAAGGGCGAATCACCGTCCCCGATGGCACGGTTGAGAAAGAGGTAGAGTGTGAATAAAAACGCACAGGCAACCGGAAGCAGTGCCGTCCAGCCAAAAATCTCCCAGCTCGGTTGGATGATGATCAAGGCGCCACTGAAGCCGATCGCAATGGCAAGCCAGCGCCGCCAGCCGACCCTTTCCCCAAGAAACACTGCCGACATCATTGTCAGCATGAATGGTTCGACAAAATAGATCGCAAAGACATCGGCGAGCGGCATGTATGTTACCGCGATGAAGAACATCAGGCTTCCTGCTGCATGCAATATGCCGCGCAGGAGGTTCATCCAGGGGCGTTTGACCTTGAGCCCGGCGGCACCCGGCAAAAAGAGGAAGGGCAACGTGCATGCAAGCTGGAAGAAGAAGCGATAGAAAGTCACTTGCCCCGGTGACATTTCCTGGACCGTTGTCATGTATTTTGCGATGGCATCCATCACCGGCAAAACGGCCATGCACGAGGCCATCAACACCATTGCGGGCACTGGATTATGGGGAAGCGGCGTGGAGGACATCTGATCGCCTTGTGTCAGTCGTACCGTTTATCCACCGGTCCTGACACACAGCAAGGTCGATTGCGGCGTCTACGGTACTGAAATGGTTGTACCAAACACTTCCTCGAAGGCGTGACGCAGCCGGATGTCCACATCGCTCATCATGACGGGTAGTCCGAGATCCACAAGGCTGGTGACACCGTAGGCGGTGATCCCGCAAGGGACAATTCCGGAAAAATGCGACAGGTCGGGATCGACATTGATCGAAAGGCCATGAAAGCTGACCCAGCGCCGCAAACGAATCCCAAGTGCGGCAATCTTGTCTTCAGTCGTGCTGCCATCCGGCAGCGGAGCTTTATCCGGACGTCTGACCCAGACCCCGACCCGGTCTTCGCGACGCTCACCCTTCACATTCATCGCGGCGAGCGTACGGATGACGGCCTCTTCGAGTGTGGCGACAAAAGCGCGGACATCCTGACGTCGGCGCTTGAGGTCAAGCATGACATAGGCAACGCGCTGCCCGGGGCCGTGATAGGTATATTCGCCACCGCGGCCGCTCGCAAAAACAGGAAATCGATCGGGTTCGATCAGGTCGCGTGCACTGGCTGATGTGCCAGCTGTGTAAAGGGGGGGATGTTCAAGCAGCCAGACAAGTTCGTCGGCCCGACCGTCGGCAATTGCGGCAACCTCCCTTTCCATCGTGGCGACGGCATCCTCGTAGGCGACGGGCGTATCCGAGATGCGCCAACGCACTGGCGGCGAGCCTGGTGTGGCATGCATGCAATGTTCGATGTCGGTTCGTGCCAGCATGTGGTTAATCCCTTTTACTCCCTTGTGGCAAATGCCGAAGGTGCCTGCAAGAGAGGCCGTTCGGGCATATTTCATATAGGGCGTCGGGTTGAATATTTTTATCCATCAAAAATCTGTCATCGCGCACTTGTGCCGGTGAAATCCTTTTGCTACATGCTGCCCCGCCGGCGCAAGTTGGCCTACCACGATGCGGTCGTGGCGGAATTGGTAGACGCGCAGCGTTGAGGTCGCTGTGGGGCAACCCGTGGAAGTTCGAGTCTTCTCGACCGCACCATTTGGCACATGCTGGAGCCTTGATTTGCAGGGTATCCAGTGCCAAACGGTCCAACGTCAAATCATCATTGGACCAATTCATTTCCAAGTACCTAACGAATTGAGGCTCTTCCCCATGAACGGGGGATGAGGCACATCAGACGCGGTTGACTATCCCATTCCAACCGCACAGCGCCAGAACACGAATGTTTGCTGCTTCCTGCCGTTCGTTCTGACGGTAAGAGACCGACATCCTTGTCAGCATGGTTGACAGCTACTTGGAGGCCTTGGCGAGTGAACGCGAGGCGCAGCGGCTGGCGAATGAAAAGAAGTAGGGAGTTTTACTTGCCCGGGTGCATCCGGTGCTTGCGGCGGTCATAGGCGATCCAGCCGAGACCGGCAAAGCCGACGATGATCCAAGGCAGGACGTACTAGAAGAAGATGTCAAAGGTCATTGTTGGCTGCCTCAACAACGACCGCGTCAGCGAGCTAAAGCGTATTCCTTCATGTTTCCCTCATTCGATGAGGAGATTTCGTGCTTGGCAGCCCGAGCCAGGAATCCAGACCGGGTAAGGCCGTGAGCCTCAGCAAAGGCGTCGATCTGCTTGAGGACATCTTCAGGCAGTGTGATGTTGATGCGGACAGCTTTCCGGCTCTCTGTCTTCAGAGACACAAGAATCGCAACGCCGTCCTTGTTGTCAGGTTCGACCATAACAGCGTCAAGAGAAGATGGTTCTGGAATGGCCTCGCCGTCTTCCAACAAGCCTTCAACGTGAAGGGCCAAGGCCTCTTCAGCCATACGACGCGCATCGTCCAAATCAGTGCCAGCAGTCACGACGCCAGGAAAATCAGGGAAGGAAACGCCGAAGTCGCTATCAGCGTCCTTATGGATCAGTCCGATATAGTTGCGCATGGGTTCACCTCAGTTTTAGTCCAGATTGCCGCTCGACGCTTTTTATCGTACCGATGGGTATATCCCGCTTCGGATGTGGGACAGTTACCCGCCCCGGCTTTTCAGGGTGTCTGAATTGAACATGGCTGCCTTTAGTCGCAACCTCGTACCAACCGTCTGCCTTCAAAGCCGAGATAACGTCGCCGCTCTTCATTGGACCTTTATACACATTGCGTGTGTATAATTCAACGGCCAGTTGATTATGTTCCCTCGAGGATAAAGATTTTCAGGGCGCTCGTTGTGGGAGCCTCTTTGGCCGTCACGGCCTGTCGCGAAGTGTGCCCGGTCTGTTGGATCCTGGTTACGCGCGCACGTGACTGTAACGGGCCTTGACCGTGGCCAACGGTCAAAAGCGTTCGGAAAGATCGCCGGCCCGCAAGTGTGCTGACTGAGGAGCGCGCAATCGGCGATGAAGCCCAGCAGGAAGTCTGAAGAAGGACGGCTCGGCCGTGTACCGTCGGGGATCCGTTCAACCACGGCCTGCACTTCTTTAGACGCTCACGCTTTTTGATCAGCCGTCGCGGGCAATTGTCGCGTCGACACCCGTTACGCGAAGGTTGTTGATCACGTGACGGACACCGGACACGTTCTCCACGACGGTCTTGATTTGCCGCGACTGCGAAACTTCGTCGACAGATCCTTCGATTGTCACGACACCGTCTGCCGCATGCAGATCAATGGCAGCCATTGAGACATCTTCGATATTGTCGATCGCATTGCTCGATCGTTCCTCGAGGTCGTCCATGTCTTCCAGGCCTTCGGTTCCCGGATATGGATTATCTTGAAGGCGGTCCTGTCGACCCTGAGCATCGACATTGTCGACATGATAGCCGCGATTGCGCTCCCGGTCGAAGTTCGCTTTCGACGTACCGTAGGCGCCATTGCCAACTGGTCTTGATGATGCGCCGGCTGCATCCGCATATGGCCAGCCGTCCTCGATGTTGCGGCTTTCATAGTCGCGGTAGTCTTCTTCGCGGGGCGTGTTCTTGGTATCTCGTGTGCTGGCCATGGGGCTACTCCTTGCTGAACAGTCTGTCCTCCCAAACATCCGGGAAGACGGATTGTTCGCCCGGTCAGCCAGATTTCTGCCTTTTCCATTTCTTCAAAAGACGGTCGCGTTTGAGCCGCGACAGGCGCTTGAGCCAGAATATCCCATCCAGCTGGTCGATCTCGTGCTGAATGCAGGTTGCGTGAAAACCGGCAACCTCCTCATGGTGCTGGACGCCGTCGATGTCCTGGTATTGCAAAGTGATTACGGATGGCCGCAAGACGTCTTCCAGCGCCCCCGGCATTGAAACGCTGCCTTCGGTGTGGTGCATCGGCTCTCCGCGGTAGTCCAGTATCTGCGGGTTGATGTAGAAGCGTGGGCCTGGCCAGTCCGGCAGCTCAAGGGCAAAGACCCTTAAAAATATGCCGACGTGGGCGCCCGTAATGCCAATACCAGGTGCGGCGCGCATCGTGTCGACGAGATCCTGTGTCAATGTTCTTACGCCATCGTCGATATCCTCCACGGGCAGACAGACACGGTAAAGATCCGGATGCGGGTACTGGAGGATTGGAAGAATGGACATTGAAGCCTCGCATGTGATTTCATCCAGGCAGATAGCCGTTCGATTCGAATGCCTCAAGGTTCAGGCCGGGACCGACATGCGCTGGACCGTTGCAGTCATTTGTTCTAGCAGAAGGAGCGGCATTCGCCGTACCTGATCCCAATGTTGACATTACGGGTCCCAACACCATTCTCCAGGTAACGGACGACACCAGTCGAGGGCGGCAGATGAGCGACATCGATGAAGAAGACCGCGCTCGCGATAACGACATGGCAGCGGAAATCTATGCCGAGGATGGTTCTGTTCGCGCAGACTTTCTGGCGCTCGTTGGGGCCGCCATCGCAGAGAGGGATGTTTCTTATCTGCGTCAGCATGTTGCCAGGTTGCACGAATCGGAGATCGGCGACCTTCTGGAGGTCATCCAGCCGGATGAGCGCCTGGCTCTCGTCAAATTGCTCGGTGCCGATTTCGACCTGACCGCGCTGACGGAAGTGGACGATGCGATCCGGCAAGGCATCGTGGAGCAGATGTCGAACGAGCAGATCGCAAAGGCGATAGGCGGTCTTGATTCGGATGATGCCGTATACATTCTTGAAGATCTCGACCAGCAGGATCGCGAAGAGATCCTGGCCAATCTTCCGTTTACCGAACGGATCCGGCTGCGCCGTGCACTCGATTATCCAGAACAGTCCGCCGGGCGCCGGATGCAGACGGAGTTTGTGGCAGTTCCACCATTTTGGACAGTCGGGCAGACGATAGACTACATGCGCGAAGACGAGGAGCTTCCTGATTCGTTTACGCAGATCTTCGTCATCGACCCGACATTCAAACTGCTTGGTATCGTTGATCTGGACCGGATCCTTCGAACCACACGTCAGGCTCGTATCGAGACGATTATGCGCGATACCAACTATCCGATCCCGGCCGAGATGGACCAGGAAGAGGCAGCGCAGCTTTTCGAGCAGTATGACCTTTTGTCGGCAGCTGTCGTTGACGATAATGGTCGCCTCGTCGGTGTATTGACGATCGATGATGTCGTCGACGTCATCCAGGAAGAGGCGGAAGAAGACTTCATGCGTATCGGTGGTGTCGGAGATGAGGAACTGTCCGATACCCTGGCAGAGACCTCACGATCACGCATGCCCTGGCTCGCGGTCAATCTGATCACGGCGTTCCTTGCGGCATCCGTGATCGGGGTATTCGACCACACGATCGAGAAAATCGTCGCACTTGCCGTTCTCATGCCGATTGTCGCGGGGATGGGCGGAAATGCTGCCTCCCAGACCATGACGGTGACGGTGAGGGCGCTGGCAACCAGGAACCTCGACATTCACAATGCCGCGCGGGTTATCCGCAGGGAAGCCGGGGTCGGCCTGCTCAACGGCATCTTGTTCGGCTTCCTGATCGGCGCGGTGGCCGGCGTCTGGTTTCAGGATGCCAATATCGGTGGCATCATCGCCATCGCGATGCTGATCAACATGATTGCCGCAGCACTTGCGGGCATCATGATCCCCCTGATTCTCGACAAGGTGGGTGCAGATCCGGCCGTATCGTCGGCGGTCTTCGTGACCGCGGTTACCGATGTCATCGGCTTTCTGGCCTTTCTTGGTCTTGCGACATGGTGGTTCATGTCGGGTTGAAGCGCGTCAAAAATTGACTGACACGTAAAAGTCAATTATTTTCGCCCGCAAGGATCAGGACATGACAGTACCGAAATACTATTCGATTACCGAACTGACGCGCGAATTCGGCGTATCGACGCGTACATTGCGCTTTTATGAGGATGAGGGCCTGCTCCATCCTGAACGCAGAGGTCGTACACGCCTTTTCAGGGCAGCCGACCGCCGCCTGCTTCAGGAGATCCTGCGGGGCCGGCGTATCGGCTTCACGATTGCCGAAATCCGTGAAATCATCAAGGTCTACAAGGAGCCGCCGGGTGAGGTTGGCCAGTTGACGCTGATGATGAAGCGCATCGAGGAAAAACGTGGCGAACTGCGACAGAAGCGCAAGGATATCGAAGAGACGCTCGAAGAACTCGACCACGCCGAGGAAGCCTGTCTGACACGCCTTGCTGAAATTGGCGTCGGCACCTGACATTAGCGAAGTCTGGCGGAACACTCCATGGCAATGGCCTGGACCTTTTCTTCGGTCTGCTGGTCAATTTCTGGACGCTGCATGCGTTCCATGAGTGACTGCTGCGCCAGGAGATCGGCGGTACAATTGCAAAACTGCACGCAAAGACCGACCTCGTTTCCTTCCGAAATACAGCCGCGCTCACAACTGTCCATGTAGGTCTGGCGTGGATCCGGCAAGGGTGCGGGACTGACCAGCGAGAAGATATAGATAATCGCTATCAGCACGGGTTGGTGAGTGAGATAGATTAAAAGACTGTGACGGCCCGCCCAGGACAGGAAATTCTTTCTGGTCTGGACTTGAGCGAGCCTTTCCAGCCAGCCGTGATCAAGCGCAAACCGGCCTGCCGCCACTCCGGCAAGCGTAGCGGCGAGCCATGGAAACAGGGGTACGAAATCGTTTGACCGGGGCGCTGACGGGGAAAGCCCGATCCATGCAAGCGCCTTTGGTTCAAAAAGAGCCGAACGCACGATACCCGCAAAGACATGACTGTCCATGACCATCACAAAAACGATCAGTCCGGCAGCACTTGCCGAGGCAAGTGCACGAAGACGTACGAATGCCAGGCCGACAAGGCTCGAAATCGCAATATTGTGCAAAATGCCGAAGAAGATCCATTCCTTGGGTGTTGCGATGAATGTGGCAAGGCTGATGGCGGCGGCCGCACCTGCGACGACGGCGAAACGCTTCCAGAAGGACCGCCACCGAATGGTGGAGCTGTGTGCGAGCACCAGGCTCACGCCGGCCAGGAAGAGGAAGGAGCTCGCAATTGCACGCGCATAGAGCTTCCATCCACCTTGCGTCGCTGTACCGGGTTCGAGATAGCCAAAGAAGCTGAGATCCCAGGTGAAATGATAGGATGCCATCGCGATCAGTGCGATGCCGCGCAGGCTGTCGATCAGCGTGATGCGGGGAAGGGAAGGAGAAGGGTTTACTGCAAGCGTCAAGGTGTTCTCACCTGTTGGAGCTATCGCGGATCGATGTCCATGATGGCGCGCCGGGCATCGGAAAAATACTGTCGGCGGATCAGGACGGAAATGACGAAAACCGTCGTCAGAATGAACATATAGGGTCCGGCAAACCAACCGAGATACCCGATGGACAGGAATATTGTCCTGAGGCCTGCGTTGAAATGCTTGGCCGCGATGGTGTTCATCCGCACGACCTGGTCGGCCGCCCGTCTTGTACCCTCAGGGTCCGTTTCTGCCTCGCTGACCATCGGCAGGGCACCAAACAGGATGGTGCAGTAATTGAACAGCCGGTAGGACCATCCGAACTTGAAGAATGCAAAACCGAACATCCCGGTGAGACCGGCAACCTTCAGTTCGAATGCGGTGCGGCCACCATAGGCAACGAACGGAAATTCGCGAAATACGGCTTCGACCTGGTCCGTTGCCCCCAGAAGCGCAAAACAGCCACCGATGGCAAAGATCGAGGTCGACGCAAAGAATGCCGTACCGTTTTGGAGACCCGCCATGATCTGGGTGTCGATCATCTTCAGATCGCGCTGGAGCGAGTTGTGGATCCAGTGTCGACGACGTTCAGCCATGGTGCGATTGAGACTTTGGCGCGAAAACCGTCTACCGCCATTACCCGCAGTGATCCACGAATAGCCGATCCAGAGAACAACGAACAGGCAAAGTGCGATATAGTCGGCGATGGTCATCCGAATCCCTTGTCATGTTTACCGGGGATATGCGTCACACTGTCCGCTCGGGCAAGTGCCTGCATCATTAATGGTTGCGACCGAAATGCGGCGCACACAAGCGGCGACAATCGTATTGCCGATCTCCCCAAAATCCCCGTAAAACCCAGCCGGATGTCGCGTGCCATGCATGGGCGGAATGGCAGGGTTGTCGCTTTGCCTTGCTTGCGCCATCTTTTGCCATTGCCGACCCTTGCCCGATTTAATATAGCGTTCACCAAGACGACGGCCGCCCGTGTGGTGGCGAAAATCATGATATCAATCGGAGACATCATGGAAGATACCGTTCAGAAATCCTGCTGGGGCGTTACCTTCAAGGCGCTTGGCGGATTTGCAGCGTTACTGGCAATCGCTTATCTCTTCGGCACGATCTGACCCCACCCTGATCTTACAAAAGCAGCTATTTTCGCAATCGGCGTGGCATTCGTGTCACGCATTTCCTATGCTCGATCGGGTGGTGTCGCAGTAACGAAATCGCATGTCGGGCAAACGCCAAGCCCGATCATGCGCATCGCGTAGCGTCATCGTGGTCATTCGGGAGCGGTTCGGCATGTTTTTATCCGTCTTTGACGTCTTCAAGATCGGGGTTGGCCCGTCCAGCTCACATACAATGGGGCCGATGACGGCGGCCAATCGGTTCCTGGCGCTGATCCGCTCATCCGACTGGCCGCGTCCGGCGGGTGCCGAGGTGGCTCAACTCAAGGTCAGTCTTCACGGTTCACTTGCCTATACAGGCGTTGGCCACGGGACGGACCGCGCCGTCGTCCTTGGTTTGACGGGTGCGACGCCACATTCCGTCGATCCTGACCGGATGGATGCAATCATTGCGCAAGTCGAAAGAACGGGCAGGGTGGAGCCACCTGGTCATCCATCCTATGTCTTTCGCCCGAAAGCTGACCTTTTGTTTGATAGAAAGCAGCCTTTGCCGGGTCACGCCAACGGTATGACCTTTTCAGGCTATGATCGCGATGGCAGGTTGCTTCTCAAGACGATCTACTACTCGATCGGTGGCGGGTTTGTTGTCACTGATACGGAACTTCAGGCAATGCGCACATCGACGAAAAAAAGCGATGGACCGCGCGTACCATATCCCTTCGCAAGTGCCCGCGAAATGCTCGACATGTCTCGAGGTTCGGGCCTGACCATCGCGCAGATGAAACGCGCAAATGAGGAGAGCCAGATATCGCGCGACGAACTGGACGCTGGACTGGATCAGCTCTGGAACGCGATGGCCGCCTGTATCGATCGTGGTCTGCAGGTGGACGGCATCATGCCGGGAGGCCTCAATGTGCGCCGACGTGCGCGGGCGATCCACGACAGGCTGAACGAGGAATGGCGCAGCAATCGCCTCAATCCTCTTCTCGCCAACGACTGGCTGAGCGTCTACGCCATGGCGGTGAACGAGGAAAATGCCGCAGGTGGGCGTGTCGTGACAGCGCCGACAAACGGGGCAGCAGGTGTGATCCCCGCAACCGTGCGCTACTACCTTCATTTCCATGAAGACACCACCCAGGACGATATCCGCACATTCCTTCTGACGGCTGCAGCAATCGGTGGCATCATCAAGCATAATGCATCCATCTCGGGCGCTGAAGTCGGTTGTCAGGGGGAGGTTGGCTCAGCCGCTGCGATGGCTGCGGCCGGCTTGGCTGCAATCATGGATGGTTCTCCAGAACAGATAGAAAATGCCGCTGAAATAGCATTGGAACACCATCTTGGCATGACGTGCGATCCGGTTGGCGGGCTGGTCCAGGTTCCATGCATTGAACGCAACGCGCTTGGCGCGGTAAAGGCCGTCACGGCGGCGTCGCTCGCGATCAAGGGGGACGGCACACATTTCGTTCCGCTGGATGCCTGTATCGAAACGATGCGGCAGACCGGGCAGGATATGAATGAGAAGTACAAGGAAACGTCCACCGGCGGGCTTGCCGTAAATGTCGTGGAGTGTTGAGCCTGATCTGGCGCTTCTAGCGTCCAGGTGCTTGACCTGTTTCGCCTTTGGGACTTCAAGGATGCCATGGCACTTCACTTGATCAAATTATGCGTCGGTGCGGATTCGATCCAGGACCAGCGGGACTGGGTAAGCGAACGCGCATTGATGGCAATTGCCGCCGGCCTTGAACCGCACTCGACGCACACGACGCGGATGATACCGAAACGAGCCGATGAACTCCTTGATGGAGGCTCTCTCTATTGGGTCATCAAGGGTCAGGTAATGGCCCGGCAATGCATCATTGATCTGCGCACCGTCACAGGTGCGGACGGGATAAACCGATGTCAACTCGTTCTGGGACCCGAGGTGATTGAAACTGCGCCCCAGCCAAAACGACCATTCCAGGGATGGCGCTATCTGAAAGCGGAAGATGCACCGCCCGATCTGTCTGGGCTGGGGGATGGCGTCACGGCAATGCCCGAAGACCTGCGACGCGAACTGGCGCAACTCGGGCTGCTTTGACAGTCCCTTCAGCGCAGCCGCAGTCGTACCGGCTGGTAGTCGGATTGGCTTCCAATATGCAGATGAATACTGGCCTCGGGCTGGGAGTGGCGCCAGGCGCGGGCCCCGTGGCTGAGTAGCAGGGCGACGAGGTCGCGGGTGCGACCCTTCGACTTGTTCAGGCCGGAACCGGCCAGACGCATTGCCGCTTCATGGATGGGATGGAGTGCAACCCCGCGCGCCTGTCTCAAACGACCAGGTCCGAATGGCATGTTGGCGCTGCTGTCATATACCGTCATCATATTCCTCGTAACACAATACCAATCGAGGTTGTCATCGTCAGTTCCAGCATCCCTCACCAATCACATAAGATGAGGGATGATTGCGGAACATCTACGCTACTGCATCGATGCCCAGCAATTAATGCCCCGCTTCTTCAAGGTCTTGCAGGTATTGACCGCTTCGGTCTGACCATCGAAACCACTGAAACGGGCACGGTACAGTTGAGAGCCGTTGCTGTTGACCGCAACAGTGAAAGGCTTGGCGGCAGCAAGGGCCTTGCCGCCCTTGTCCTTTGTTCTTTCGAGAAGCTCGCCTGCCATCTTCTGGTTGGGAGATACGCCAACCTGAATGACCCAGCCGGAGATTTCGCTGGAAGCATGCGCACCCTGGGTGGAGGCCGTCGTGACATTGTCGACATCTGCCGATGCGTCACCTTGCTCAACCGCTGCAATATCTTCGGGCGGCAGATACTCAGGCGCTGGTGTCGGCGTTGCAACGGCGGTGAGTGCCTTCATCGCGTCGCCCTGACGCTTTGACGGAGCGGCATAGGCGGATGCGACCTGGTGGTTCTCATAGCGCGAGATCGGGACCGGGCCGCTATTGGGAAGATCGAAGGCTGCGAGCCGGTTTGCCGCTGCCACTGCGTCGCCGACAGGTGCAGCAGGCGTCTGGGCAATAAGAGCAGAGCCTTTGCTGCGACGTGATGCCTTCGGCAGGTATTCCGTGATGAGCTTGCGCATTTGTGCGTCGCGGCTTGCGCCAGTGCGTCCACCGATAACGACGCCAACGATCGAGCGTCCGTCACGCTGCAGGGAGGTCACAAGGTTGAAGCCCGATGCTCGAATATAGCCGGTCTTGATGCCATCGACGCCCTCGATCGTGCCCAAAAGCCGGTTGTGGTTGCCGATCGTCTGCTTTCCAAACTGGAACTTCCGCGTGGAGAAATAGCCGTAATACTGTGGAAAATGCTGGCGCAGAGCCATTCCGAGACGCGCCTGATCACGTGCGGTCGTCATCTGTTCGCTGTTGGGAAGGCCATGGGCGTTGCGATAGGTCGTGCGCGTCATGCCGAGCGCACGCGCCTTGTTGGTCATGATCTGTGCAAAACGCTTTTCAGATCCTCCGAGGAATTCACCGAGTGCGGTTGCAACATCATTTGCTGAGCGCGTGACAAGCGCCTTGATCGCCTGTTCCACCGTGAGGCTTCCCCCGGCGCGAATGCCAAGTTTTGACGGTGGCTCCTTGGCGGCATTGGCCGAAACAGGAACCTTTGAGTCCAGACGGATCCGCCCGGCCTCAAGTGCCTCGAAGGTCAAATAGATCGTCATCATCTTTGTCAGCGAGGCCGGATAACGCCGTCCGTCGGGGTCATTGCTGTAGAGGACCTTGCCAGTATTGGCATCGACGACGATACCGGAGTACTGCCGTGCCTCAGCAGACTGGGCAGCCAGACTGAATGAAAGGATGATTGTGACGAACAGTCCAAGGAGGAGTCCGGATGGATTTCTGCGCCGGGCGGCGAAGAAGGTGGCGGAAATTGCTTTCGACACGGTCACACTCATTGCTTGCATCTAGAAATTCGTCTTTCGCAGAGATATCGCCCCGCATTCCTGGCTGCCAACTTAGGTCAACAGCGTTACCAAGAGGTTTATAATGAACGGTCGCCTGCTGGAATAGATTGAATTTTAGGTAAGCCGGCCGCCCGCCCGCGGCTTACGACAATGACGGAAATAGCGGCATCAATATGATATGCCACGCCAAAATGTCTGGCCATGGACCATGGTTGCGACCACTTCGAGCGATCGGGCGGAGTAAAGATTGAACGGGAACGATCGCGGATCAGTCTCGGATACAGTTCGAAAACTGGCCTGTGTATGTCGCCTTGTGCCGTAGTGGAGCAGGCCCAGCCTGTGGATTTTCGACGACTTCGACCCGGCAAGAGCGGGTCCATGCAGGCGAGGGCGATCATTCAGGCTTGAGAGGTTCAGATGTTATCAGTGACAGGGTCGCGAATACCATCGTTCCTGGCCGGATCGCGCAGGTCCGGGCGCCTGCGCGACAACGGGAAGCTTGTCGCCGGACCTGGTCCAGAAATTACGGCTTCACGCTACCGACGGCCATCGTGCGGCCATCCTGGAGCTTGACCCATCGGCCGGGGTTGTCCGATGCCTGGCGCTTGAGGAATGTATATTCAGTCTCTGTCCACAAGAGGACCTTGTTGCGCATATTGTCTAAAACGAAATCGCCGCGATCGGTGCGCACTGTCAAGACAGCGTGACCTTCACCGTTTGGCTGCAAGACGACAGTGATGAGAAGGTCGGAAGGATCGAACCCCTTCGCCATCAGCATCTTGCGCTTCAGAAGGGCAAAATCTTCGCAGTCGCCAACCGTGCGCGGGTAGGCCCAGCGCTCCTCGACGCCATAGATCTCCAGATCCGTCAAAGGCTGGATCGTCGTGTTGGCGGTGTAGTTGACATCAAGGATCGTGTGCCACTTTGCCTCGGTGAGAACCATTGGACCTTCGTCGCGCGCAAGCGGTGCGCATTCACTGGTATAGATGCGGCAAAACTCGTAGTGGCCGATTGGCGGGTTGGCCCGGCCGGCGACCTGCATGGCTCCCGGCATCGCAAAGGAAGATTGAGCAGCGGCAAGCATGAGGAAGGTGGTCGTGATGATCGCGCTCAATTTTATGCGGTAAGCCATGTTCTTGTCTCCCCGTTGGTGGTGGGAAGATCGCAGGAAGTTTTTGAGGCCGCGCAAAAATACGTAGTAAAATCAAACGTATATTTGATTCAAACTTGGTAGGTATTTGCCGAAAATACGATGAAAATTTTTGTAAAATTTGAATCAATCTGTCTGCGCATTTGACGCAAATTTATCGCGTCCAGGCAATGGATGGGGCAGGTGCCCGTCGTGTCTGGCCCGGTTTTCGGGCGTCTTTGACAGGCCATGATTAACAGGTTCTGGAAATATCGGGGGCGGCATTTTGGGAGCGCATGCAGATTGGCGACCATCTGTCATGGCCTGCAGCACGACGAAGGATCGCAAGCGGTCGCATGCGTGGCGAATGGTGCCACGCCTTCAAAAAAAATAATTCAACTAAGGAAGAAATTTTATCGAGCTGTTTCGAAACGGCACAGCCGGGGTGCGTGCTTAGAATAGACGCAAAGGGGGCCGAAAAGGTGGCGAGGTATCGATGATTGAAAGTGGCCTAAAGAAATTCACGAAGAGCATCACGTGACTGGACGCTGCTGAACTCGATGGCGACACCTTCAAGGAAGTGTCGGACGACCTTGCCGCGCATGCTTCCGAGAAAAACTGGAGTGCCGAGGGCCGGGCGCACGTCGATGTCGACGGCTGCGCCAGACAGCGACAAGTCCATCAGGGTGCCGCGATAGCGGCTTCCGTTGTCGAGCGCGACTTCAACATTGACCTGTCGTGGCATCAGGCGGTCGTGACGGCGGTCTTCGGGCAGGCCGAGTTCGTGCTTGTTGGCAATCCACGTCAACTGGGCGGCCAGCTTTTCGCGCTTCCGGTCCGTGGCGTTGATCTGCATTGAAAATCCGCGGTCATTGACTTCGACAACGCGGCCTTCGACCCGTCCAAGGTGGTCCAGATAAGCAATGACGCGTTCATTGAGGCGTGGGCGGCCGATGCAGGTGAACTCGACGTCACCGGGTGACATTTCAACAACCGAGCATGGATATTCGGTGTAATCTGCCAGCATGAGCCGTCCGTCCACATTGATGCCGACGCGCTGGAAGGATCTGTCTGCTGGCTGTTGGCGGGCCGGGTTCTGTGGCGATTGGAATGAATACATGGAGAGCTACCCTACACTGGACTGGGAGCTTACCCGCCGTTGGTTAACATTGTGTATTTTATCAGTACGGTACGTCCTGCCGGTTCTCCATCGCATGAGGTACTTCCGTAAACCGAGACATCTGTTATTGGAGCATGCTTAGTTTGATGTCGATTAATGCAGGGACAGGATAAGACATGGAAGAGGAGCAAGACTGGTCACAGGACGAGGGTCGGTTTTCAGGCGAGCCCCCGCGCCAGCCTATGTTCAATCTGCCAGGCATCGTCGTCATGACGATTGGCCTTTTGGTCGCCCTTTTTGTCATCGACATGCTGCTGCTTAGCGATGAGGCCCGCAGTCAGTTCCTTTTCTACCTTGCGTTTACGCCGCTTCGCTACGTCTACCCTTTGGAGAGCCAGGGCCTGGAATGGCTGTGGACGCCGGTGACCTATTCGCTCCTCCACGGAGGTGTCGAGCATATCGTCTTCAACGTCTTGTGGCTGACGGCTTTCGGAACGCCCGTCGTCAGGCGGATAGGGACAAGCCGCTATCTCGTCTTCTGGGTGCTTTCTGCGGCCGCGGCTGCCTTTTTCCACGCCGCTCTCAATTGGGGTGATCCTACAGTCCTTATCGGTGCGTCCGGAGTGGTCTCGGCACTGATGGGGGCTGCCTGCCGCTTCGCATTTCCCCAAAGAGGCGGTTTTGACAGGATCCATGGGCATCTTTATCCACGCCAGACAATTCTGGGAGCCTTGCAAAATCGGACGGTTGCCGTCTTCACGGCGTTGTGGTTTGCGGGAAACATTCTGATTGCCGTTGGTCTGCCTCTGGTCGGTAGCGAGGTCGGACCGATTGCCTGGGATGCTCACATTGGCGGTTTTCTCTTCGGTTATTTCCTCTTCGGCTTCTTCGACCCTCTGGACCCGCCGCAAGCCTGACTTATGTAAACATATCAAGGATGTTGCTTTCGCCATCGCGCACAGGCACCATCACTGACGGACGGTGCGCTGACAAGAGCCAGAACCTGTCTGTGGATGTTTGGTTTTGCGAGGAGAAGACCATGTCGATTATTGTCAGGAACATGTTGGATGCCAAGGGGCGAGATGTCGTGACAGTAACCCCCGAAAGGACTTTGCTGGAGGTCGCTCGCATCTTGAACGAGAAGCGAATAGGCGCGGTCGTCGTTACCAGCGGCGAAGATAAGGTTGCAGGCATCTTCACCGAACGTGATCTGGTCAAGGCATTGGCTGGTAATGGGGCTGCCGTCCTGGACAAACCGATCTCCGCCGTCATGACCGTCAATGTCCAACGGTGTCGTGAAGATACGACCGTCAATCAACTGATGGAGATCATGAGTATTGGGCGCTTTCGGCACGTGCCTGTCGAAGTCGATGGCAGGCTTGCGGGGATCATCTCGATCGGTGACGTCGTGAAATCGAGGATCCGGGAGGTAGAGATGGAGGCTGAACAGATCAAGGCCTATATTTCCGGATGACACCGCATGCGCTCGATGCACAGTGTCGAGCGCATGCGAAGTGCTAGCGAGCCGAGATTTCCTGCATGCGTTGCAGTACCGAAATCTGGTTCAAGGTCTCTTCATAGCCGCGATCGATTGCTTCGCCGGCCCGGTGAAACTCTGAAAGGCCGATGTCATTCAGCTTGGGGTGTAATGCAAGGTCCGGTGGATCACCGGCAAGACGGGCGCGCGAAATGCGCTCCTGAATGATGTTGAAGGCCTGAACCATGATCCCTGGAAGTCCAAGGCGCTGCGCCCTCGTCGTGGGCTGTGGTTCTTCGAGGGGCTGGACGCTTGCATTGTGCTTGACAACCGCGGAGCGTCCGAAGACCTCGTAGTTGAGATTGACCGCAACGACGAGGGGTTGCTCATAGGCGCGACAGACAGATGTCGGGACCGGATTGACCAGTGCGCCATCGACCAGCGTTCGATTGTTGTTGGTGACCGGCTCGAAAATTCCTGGAAGTGCATAGGACGCGCGCAGGGCTGTGATGAGGGATCCGCTCGTTATCCAGACTTCATGTCCGGTATAAAGCTCCGTGGCCACCGCCACGAACGGGCGGTCGAGGCCCTCGATGGTGAAGCCTTCCAGATGCTCCTGCATGCGTCGTGTCAGGCGCATGCCGCCAAAAAGGCCACTGCCGCCAATTGTCAGATCGAGCAGTCCTGCAATTCGCCGCATTGTCAGAGACCGTGCAAAGCTTTCGAGTTCATCTAGCTTGCCGGCAAGATAGCAGCCGCCGACAAGGGCGCCGATCGAGGTTCCGGCAATCATGCCGACCTCGATGCCGGCTTCATCCAGAGCGCGCAGGACGCCGATGTGAGCCCATCCGCGGGCAGCGCCACCGCCCAGTGCCAGGGCGAGTTTCGCCTTCTTGGGATCGGGATCAATGTTCTTAGGTGAAGGAGCGACAGGGCGAGCGGTATCGGATCGCTCGGGCGCCATGCCCGGTTCATTCCGATTCCAACTCCAGTTCAGCATCGATGCCTCCAGGCTGAACACTCCATTATGGCCAGTAAAACGCCAAGAGGTTTCCAAATGGTATAGCGTGGGTTGAGCATGTCAGAAAACGAGCCATTCTGCTACCTGGAGGAAAGGCTGTCATAAACCTCTTCCGGATTAAAGCTGCGGTGGTCGTCAGTGATGTCGAGCTGCGCGTGATCGCCCGTGACTACCACTTTTCGGTAAAAACACGAGCGGCGTCCGGTGTGGCATGTGGCATCATGTCCTGAAACGGAAACCTTCAGCCAGACGGCGTCCTGGTCACAATCTGTCCTGACTTCGTGGACGGTCTGCACATTGCCCGATGTCTCGCCCTTTTTCCATATCTTGCGACGCGAACGGCTGAAATAGTGTGCAATTCCCGTTTCAAGGGTGAGAGCAAGTGCTTCGGTGTTCATGTGTGCGACCATCAGCAATTCGTTGTCCGCAATATCCGTGACGATCGCGGTCACCAGCCCGTTGGCATCAAACGAGGGCGTGAAGGGGCCAGCACCTTCACGTTCGCTCTTCAAGGCTGATGGGGGCTGGAAGACTGGCGCCATTGTTTCAGCGATTGTGCACGAGGCTGAAGAAGCGAGCCTGCTCAGCGGCATTGTCCCGGAACTCGCCTGTAAAGGTTGTCGTGAGCGTTGTCGAACCCGCCTTTTGTACACCACGCATGGCCATGCACATATGTTCGGCCTCGATCATGATCGCGACCCCGCGCGGCTTCAGTGTCTCATCGATGGCGGCTGCGATCTGGGCTGTCAGGTTTTCCTGTGTCTGCAGGCGGCGCCCGAAGATCTCGATAACCCGGGCAATCTTTGACAGTCCAAGGACACGGCCGTCGGGCAAATAGGCAACATGCGCCTTGCCATTGATCGGCAGCATGTGGTGCTCGCAATGGGAATGGAAGGGAATGTCACGAACGAGGACAGGATCACCATAGCCCGACACCTCCTCAAAGGTGCGGCCAAGGACATCTTCAGGCGAAAGATCGTAACCGGAAAACAGTTCACGATATGCCAGCGCAACCCTCTTTGGCGTGTCCAGCAGACCTTCCCGCTGGGGATCGTCGCCTGCCCAGCGCAAGAGAACGCGAACGGCTGCTTCGGCCTCATCCTGTGTCGGGCGGGTTTCTGTCTGCTCTGTCTGGCCGGCGGCCGGGAAGTTCTTCAAAATTGCATCCATCGCTGTCTCCCGGATGACGGTGAACCGCCGCATCCTATCATGCCTTGCGGAAGCAGGGTTAGGCAAACGCCTCCGCATTTTTCGGTATCTGACCCTTCGGGATGTCTTTGACAAGGTATATCCGCCTCATTTCGGGCGAAGTATTGTCAAAATGCATCTTTCTTGATCGTTTGGGCCTGCGTTCTCATATAGTATGGACACGCCGATTTTACAGCGCGATATGGTGGACGCACCGTTCACCCGCGCATGCGCATCAGTGACAGGCTTTTGAAATGGACGATATCTATAACAGCAAGATCCTCGAATTTGCCGGCAATATCGCCCGGGCGGGTGTCCTGCCGGACGCCGATGCCACGTCCGAAAAGCACTCCAGGCTTTGCGGGTCACGGGTGCGTGTCTATGTGAAGATGAACGATGATGTTGTCTCGGACTTTGCCCATGAAGTGCGTGCATGTGCCCTGGGGCAGGCCTCGTCATCGGTCATGGCCGCGCATGTGATTGGTGCAACAACTGCCGAAATCCGGCAGGCCCGCGAGGATATGCTGGCGATGCTGACACAAGATGGTGAAGGCCCCGTGGGCCGTTTTGAGGATATGCGCTACCTGAGGCCCGTGAAGGATTACAAGGCACGTCACGCCTCGACAATGCTGACTTTCGAAGCCGTTGTTGATGCGATTGACCAGATCGAGGCCGCTGCCATTGAGCCGGTCACGGTTTGAGATGTGCGACGCGCCTGGCTGCAGGGACGGCAAGTCTTCGAGACGATACGGGCGTAACTGGCAAGGTCCGTATCGCAAGACCCCCGGTCGGTTGGCTGCAATGGGCCTTATCCGTCTTTATCAACTGACATTGTCTGGTTTCGTCGGAAACGCATGCCGACACATCCCGACCTGTTCGGAATACGGCTACGAAGCCGTCGCACGCCATGGCTTGTGGGCTGGGGCATGGATGACCCTCTTTCGTGTTGGCCGCTGTGGGCCGGGCGGAACCTCGGGC
>JAEWDP010000112.1 GCA_023390055.1 Pseudomonadota bacterium
TGCGACGTATCGCCCAACTCGAGGGACGGCTCGGGGTCCAGATGTTCGAGAAGCTACCCTCGGGCTACCGCCTGACGGAGGCGGGTGAGGAGGTCGTCGAACTCGCGGAGCAGATGGAGGCGTCGTCGAACCGGCTGGAGACGCGAATCTTCGGGCGCGACCAGAGCATACGCGGTCACTTGCGGGTGACACTGGCGCCGACGCTTGCGACGCACTTGCTCATGCCCGACTTCGCTGAGTTTGCGTGTCTGCATCCGGACATCGAGATGGAAATCCTGTCGTCCGGCGAGGTGGCGAATCTGACCAAACGAGAGGCCGATGTCGCAATCCGCGTCGTCTACGACCGCAAGACCCTGCCGCTCAATCTTCACGGCCTGAAGGGGCCGGAGCTGTTCGGCGGTGTCTATATATCCCGCGATCGACTGGCTGCGTGGCGTCAGGAAGCCCCTGATCCCATTCGGTGGATCGTTGTGAGCCAGAACGGTATCGCCGATTGGGCTCGCGAGGGTGAGGTTCGTGCCGCGGAGGTTCCATTCAGCACCACGGATGGCGAGACGCAGATTGCGGCGGTGCGACAGGGGCTTGGCATGACGATACTGCCTTGTTTTGTCGGAGATGCTGATCCGCTGCTGGTGCGAGCGCCCGGTACTTGCCTTCACATGCATGGAACGCTCTGGCTGCTCACGCAGGGGGAGACACGCAAGACGAAGCGCGTGCGGCTCTTCACCGAATTCATATCCCGCAGGCTCGCAGCTTATGCCCCACTTCTCGCAGGGCTGTCTGCATCAGGCGGCTGATGGTGGATGGCGCTCGCCGCCGACGCCTGCAGTGGATAGGCCCTCGATCCCAGAGAGCTGGCGAGGTCATCAACTCCTGGAGCTTGTACTGGCGGAACGGAACCACGGGAAACCGATCTGCCCGGCATGGCTCAGCGCCGCCTTCTGCGCGAGGTTGGGAGATCGGCGCGCCGTGGGCCGTGACCGAACTGCTTCCCTCAATTTATCGCGTTGCTGTCGCGCGACTGATACCCACAATGTCCATAATTGTGGCCATGAGCCACGCTTATGACCAGTCAAATGAACAAAACTTGACGACGCGCTTGCGAAGATCATTGGATAGAGGCGCTGTCATTGTTGCTGGCCTCCATCCAGCCAGTGACGGCGCTAAACGGGGTCTTCTATCTCATCAGTGATCGCTGCTGCGTTCTGCATCAAACCGCACGGGATGTTCTGATCGCGTCAGATCAAGAAAGCAAGGGGCAGGATCCCTCATGGTTATCATCAAGGTATTTGCTCACCCGTCGGCGATACTATCGAGTTCGGCTACCGCCTCCGTTGACAGGGTGATTTCGGCGGCGGCGAGATTTTCCGTGAGGTGGGCGCGCGACGACGTTCCGGGGATCAGTAGAATGTTGGGTGCACGTTTGAGCAGCCACCCAAGCGCCACCTGCATCGGCGTTGCGCCAAGCCGGGCCGCGACAACCGATAAGGTCGAGGACTGCAGTGGTGAAAAACCGCCGAGCGGAAAGAAGGGCACATAGGCGGTGCCTTCCACAGCAAGCCGATCAATAAGAGCATCGTCAGCGCGGTTGGCGAGATTATATTGGTTCTGGATGCAAACGATATCGGCAATCTTCCTGCCGTCTTCTATTTGTTTTGCAGTCACATTCGACAGGCCTATATGCTTGATCAAGCCTTGGCGCTGCAGGTCGGCCAAAGCGGCGAGCGGCTCATCAAGTGATCCCTCGGCAGGTCCGTGAACGTCGAACATGGCGCGCAAGTTGACCACCTCGATTACGTCAAGCCCAAGGTTCTTGAGATTGGAATGAATAGCCTTTGTCAGTTCCGCCTTCGAGAAGGCCGGGGCCCACGACGCATCTGTGCCGCGTGTCGCACCGACCTTGGTGACAAGCACGAGATCGTCTCCATAGGGATGCAGGGCTTCTTTGATAATCTGGTTGGTGACATGAGGGCCGTAGAAGTCGCTTGTGTCGATATGATTGACGCCGTTTTTCACTGCTTCACGCAGAACCAAGATCGCTTCGGCGCGATCCTTGGGTGGCCCAAAAACACCCTCGCCAGCAAGCTGCATCGCGCCATATCCAAGCCGGTGCACCATGCGGTCTCCGAGTTTGAACGTTCCAGAATTTTCGACTTTAGCCATGGTTGATCTCCATTTGAGGAGTGGCAGAAATAAGTCTGTATCATTGACGGGACAATTGGCTACAGTCTGGACAGGCTGTCCGGTTTCGCGGACAGTATAAAGAAGGCGGAAGCGCATGAAGCAGGGTAGTTCGGGAATGGGAAATGTCGAGGCTTTCCTGGCGGTGGCGAAGGCTGGAGGATTTCGTGAGGCGGCACGGACAAGCGACACCAGTTCATCGGCTCTCAGTGATGGTGTTCGACGTCTTGAAGCTGAGCTGGGTGTTCGGCTTTTGAACCGGACCACGCGTAGTGTTGTCCCAACGGAAGCGGGTCGCGGCCTCATGGAACGTCTCGATCCCGCATTCGGTGAAATCAATGCCGCGCTTGAACATGTGCGGGGCCTTCGTGATCGGCCGGCCGGGACACTGAAGCTCAATGTTCCGGTCAGCGCCGCGCGACTGGTTCTGCCAAGCATCGTGTCGCCGTTTCTCGCAACCTTTCCTGACATACGGCTTGAAATTGTGACGGACGAGAGTTTCGTCGATATTATTGCAGCCGGTTGCGATGCAGGTATCCGCTATGACGAACGGCTGGAGCAAGACATGATTGCGCTACCGATCGGCCCGCGCATCCAACGCTTTGCCAGTGGCGCTTCGCCTGATTATCTTGCAGCCCATGGCCGGCCGGAACATCCGCGAGACTTGCTTGCGCATGCATGTATCCGGAGCCGTTTTGCGGGCCGGACGGTGTCGGGCTGGGAGTTCGAGCGAGATGGCAAGGTTGTGAAGGTCGACCCGTCAGGCCCGCTCGTGGTGCAGGCAGGTGGAGGCAGCGACCTTGGGGTTGGCGCGGCGATTGCCGGGACGGGCATCGTGTCGCTGTTTGAGGATTGGCTAAATCCGTATTTCGAAAGCGGGGCGCTCGAGCCTGTGCTGGAGCCGTGGTGGCAGAGTTTTTCCGGCCCCTTTCTTTACTATCCCGGTCGGCGGCTCGTGCCGACCCCGCTTCGCGCCTTTATCGATTTCGTCAAGGCGTTGGAGCCTTGAATAGCCATGCTGCGGCATCGTCACCAGATAACACGATAGGAGATACGACATGAGCGGCAAGAAGATCCTCATGCTGACCGGCGAATTCACCGAGGAATACGAGATCTTTGTTTTTCAGCAGGGGATGGAAGCTGTTGGCCACACAGTACACGTGGTTTGCCCGGACAAGAATGCGGGCGACCGCATCAAGACATCGCTCCACGATTTCGAGGGAGACCAGACCTACACGGAAAGACTTGGGCACTATGCCGATATCAACAAGACATTTTCGGAGATTCGTGTCGAGGAATATGATGCCGTCTACGCGGCTGGTGGCCGTGGCCCCGAATACATCCACACTGACAAACGTGTTCAGGATATCGTCCGTTACTTTCACGAGAGTGGCAAGCCAATCTTCACGATCTGCCATGGTGTTCAGATCCTGATGGCGGTTCCCGGCGTTCTCAAGGGACGTAAGGTTGCGGGGCTTGGTGCCTGTGAACCTGAGGTAACTGCAGTCGGCGGCATCTATGTCGACGTTAAGCCGACAGAGGCCTTCGTTGATGGAAATATGGTTTCGGCTAAAGGATGGACCGGTTTGGCGGCATTCATGCGAGAGTGCCTGAAGGTTCTCGGGACGAAGATCGTGCACGCCTGAGGTTGGTGGAAGGTTGACATCCTCGCGATTTTTCGTTCGCGGGGATGTTTGTTTAGGCTTGCAAGTTGACCTCGGGGAGCATGGAAACCGAGAAGATCGCTTGCAGAGCGCGTGCATGAGACGTAGGCAACCAACTTATCACCGCGACTGAGCTTTCCGGCTTGTGGCGGTCCGCAAGAAGGTCGCAAGCGGCCGGTAACATCAGCCCGAACTTACTGGCAGCTGTTCAACCTCAGACGCCGGAAGCGGATTGTCTGGAAACAGCCCCAAAGGACTTGGCCGCCTTCAACCCGGAAGTATGCGGAGCCGCCGAGCTGCCCGGAAATCGGTTAATTCATAACGTCAGTCCGAATAGGCGAATGAATGAAGTTGTTTTGATGCGGCATGTCACCTGGTCACTGCGGTCTGCCTCTTCTCTCAGGAAACTGAATAACCGCCGTCGATCGGGATGATGGTACCAGTCATGAACGCCGCGTAGGGACTTGCGAGGAAAAGCGTGATGCCCTGCAGATCCTCCGGCATGCCCCAGCGTCCCATCGGCGTTCTTGCCAGGATCGGCCCGGCACGTGCCGGGTCGTCCTGCAGCGCCTTGGTCAATGGCGTCGCGATCCATCCGGGCGCGATGGCATTCACACGCACTCCTTGGGACGCATATGCAATAGCAAGAGACTTGGTGAGTTGTGCAATGCCGCCCTTGGATGCGGAGTAGCCTGGTACCAACCCGCCGCCGAAGAAGCTCAACATGGAGGCTATGTTAATGATGCAGCCGCCGTTGGCCGCAAGTTTTTCCAGGGACGCCTCACAAACCCGCATCGTGCCGTTGAGGTTGATATCCACCACGGCTTCGAACACTACCGGATCCCGCTCCTGGTCGCGGCGTATGACCCCCGCGCAGTTGATGACGACATCAAGGTCATCGAGATCACCGACAATACGCTCAATGGCATCATTCGAACGGACATCCAGCACGCTGTAGGTGATCGAGTCGGAACAATCGGTAGTAGCCCGAGCAGCCTCACATTCCGCTTCGGTTGCTCCCGTCGCATGGACCGATGCACCAGCATCCCGAAAGCATTCAGCAATCGCGCCTCCGATGCCACCTGTCCCACCCGTGACCAGGACACGCCGTCCTTCTAGCCAATCCCGAGCCCATTCCGCCGACTTAGCGGATGAACTGATCGACATAATCCGCTCCTAATCCAACTTTATCATAATGTGCGCGGCACATATCGATCTTGGTGAAGACGTCCTCGTAGCCGATCTGCCTGTTGTTCTGATCCAGGTAGACCATGCAGCCGGAGATATTGAAGAAAGTGATCATCTCTTCACAATCGTCCGGGACGTTCAGGGTGTGGATCTCGCCGGGTGGTTCGAAGACGAAGGAACCTTCCTCGGCAACCCAGTCATGCTCAAAATAGTGCCATTTGCCCTTCATCACCATTCCGAACACCGGTGCCGGATGAACGTGACGCGACAGAACTCCGGATCGCGTAACCTTCAGGAGGTTGCACCACTGCCCGCCAAGCGTGTTGAGGAACATCGGCCTGAAGTAGACATTGGGGGCCTGAGGAACCCACACTCGCGGATCTTCCGGTATCGCTTTGATCGCGATCTCCAATGAGGCCAGCTCGTGGGTGGAGCCCTTCATGAAATTATACATTGGTCAGCCTTTCTGCGCTCGTCGGATTGCCGCGAATGGAACCTCACGACGGCAAGGCTCTTTTCTGCGGTCGAATCCAGGAGATGATGATGGAGGTCCATATCACGCACAAGATCGCGAAGATGCCGAAGGCGATTGGCCGGTTGATAAAATCAATAAGGTTGCCTTGCGACTTGATCAGCGTGGAGATCAGGTTCTTTTCGAGGATGGGCCCGATCACAATACCAAGCACGCAGGGAGCGATAGGGATTTCGTTTTCCTCCATGAGGTAGCCGATGACACCAAAGATGAGCATGATCGCCACGCCATAAACTGAATTATTCGACGCGAATGCTCCGACAATGCAGAAGATCAGAATCAACGGCATCAGCACAGCTTTTGAAACTAACAGGATGTTCTTGGAGAATTTTATCACTCCCCAGCCGAGGGGGATCATGATCAGGTTTGCAAGAATAAATATTAGGAAGACCGCATAGATGGTCTGCGGATTGAACATGAAGAGCGTAGGCCCGGGGTTCATGCCCTTTACGTAGAGCACGCCTATGACGATAGCCGTCATCGTATCGCCCGGAATTCCGAAAACGAGTGCCGGCACCCACGCGCTGGCAAGGGATGCATTGTTGGCTGCGGAGGCTTCCGCGACGCCTTCCACATGGCCAGTCCCGTATTTGTCCGGCGTCTTTGAAAACCTGCGACTGACTGCATAGCTGACATAGGCTGCAACATCAGCACCAGCCCCTGGCAGGATACCGACAGCGGTTCCCGTGATGTTGCCACGCAGGCACTGTCTCCAGTAGGTTTTGAGCATTTTCCCCCAGTCTCGGAAGATGTTGCCAACTGCCTTTGGCGCTTGTTCCCAGTCCTTTCCGCCGCTGAATACCGTTCGCAGAACCTCGGAGATCGCAAAAATCCCGATCATGACAGGAATGAAATCGATCCCTGCAAGCATTTCAGTGGAGCCGAATGTGAGACGCGGGACACCTGCTGGATTATTTAGCCCGACCGATGCGATGATGAGACCAATGAACAGGCTAAGCAAACCTTTTACTGGACTGGATGCGCCCATAAAGACCGCACATGTCAGCCCCATGAGGGCAATCCAGAAGTATTCTTGGGATGAGAACTTGATGGCAAATTCGGCAAGCGAGGGTGCCGCAAAAATCAGTACGATCGTCCCGAAGAGGCCACCCAGTGCCGAAAATAGAACACATGCTCCGAGCCCGGCCTCTGCCTGTCCCTTAAGGGTGAGTTTGTATGTATCATCCACATAAGCTGCTGAGGCCGGCGTCCCGGGGATACGCAAGAGGGCACCAGGGATGTCGCCTGCAAAGATCGCCATCGCGGAACACGCCACGATCGCACCCACCGCTGCGACAGGCTCCATGAAAAAGGTCAAGGGAACCAACATGGCTGTTGCCATTGTTGCCGTCAGGCCTGGTATTGCTCCGACGAAAAGACCGAATAATGCCGCAGCCATAACGGCCAGCACAACGTTCCAGGTTGAAACCAAACCGAACGCCTGAATCATGACATCCATGTCGTTCTCCCTACCATGGCAGCCGCGGGACCATGCCGAAAGGCAAGGGAACAAGCAGTATGGTTCTGAATATGAAGTCGCAAGCGAAGGCCGCGATAACGGCGATCAATGCCGCCTTGGTGGCATGAACCTTCAAGACAAGGAACATCACGAACGTGATCATGATCGCCGTCGGAATGAACCCGAAGATATCGGCAAAGAAAATATAGAAGATGACAAGAAGCAGCATGACGGCAACACCCGCCAGTGCGCGCGAACTTTTGACATCGTCTGCGAGAAATAGCCACGGCTCGGTGCCGTTTCGGATACCGGAATAGAGGAGACGGGTGGAACAACCGATTAGTCCCGCCGAAATCAGCAGGGGAAACGTTGCTGCTCCGTAATTCTGGCCCGGTATGGCGGGAAGTTCTAACGAGTACCAGGCGAGGGCGAGCCCCAGAACAAGAAAGAACGCTCCGATCGTGGTGTCATTGAATCGCATAAGAAGACCTTGACTAATGGTTGGCGAGACAGGCCTGTCGAGGCAGGCCTGTCGAGTTCATCGAGAGCGGGGCTACTTCGCCAGACCGATCGCCTTCATCGTTGCTCCGAAGTTGGCATCGTTCGTTGCCATGAAGTCTCCGAACTCCTCACCAGGCAGGAAGGTCGCTCCGAAACCTTGGGCCCCCAGGAACTCGTGATATTCGTTGCTCTGGAAGATGCTATCAAGAGCCGCAATCAAGCGGTCACGGATGTCGTCCGGCAGACCTTGAGGTGCAACGATGCCGCGCCATGCACCAAACTCCCAGTCAGACCCGGTCTCTTCTTTGAGCGTGGGGACGTCCGGAAACAGCGTGGAGCGCTCGCTGCTCATATAGGCCAAAGACTTGACGCGTCCGGCCTCGATCAACGCCCGCGCTTCGACCAGTGAAGACGGAACGATATCGGTGCCACCGGCGAGAAGTTCCTGAAGACCGCTGGCTGCACCATCGCTCGGAACCCAGGTGACCAGTGAGGGATCGATGCCCTCGGCATTGAGCATGCCCGCAATTGCGACATGCCAGCTTGACCCTTGGCCGCTGCCGGTTGCCCGGAACGTCGCCGGCGGTGACGTCTTGATAGCCTCGAGCAATTCGCCAAGGTTCTGGTATTCTGAGTCGGCGGCCACCTGCACGCCAGCGGGATCCTGGTTCATCAAGGCGAGCGGAGTATAGACTGTGTAGTCCAGTTCTGTCAGTCCGAGCCAGTGCATCAGGTTTACCTCGGTGGTCGCGAGACCGATGGTATAACCATCCGGCTCGGCGTCTGCGATCGCTGAGTGACCTACAACGCCTGAGCCACCGGTCCGATTGACCACATTGACGGGTTGCCCCAGCTCCTTTTCCAGTCCGACTGCGATCACGCGCGCCACGGCATCGGTTCCGCCACCTGCCCCCCAAGCGAGGTACAGGGTAAGCGGTCGGTCAGGATAATCTGCCCATGCAGGAATTGCTGTCATTGAAAGCAGAATGGCTGCAATTAAACCTTGTCGAAGTTTCATTTATTCCTCCCAGAAATAGAAAGCTATGTTGTCATAGGTATTGCGTTGTTTTCTGTTCCTCTACCTGTTCTCCTCCGTATTGATCATCGAACGTTCAGGGGCCTTACAGACCTCCCGCTATAGTGATGACGGTTCCGGTTACAAACCCGGATCCGGGAGACGCGAGCCACAACGCCGCCTGTGCAATATCTTCTGGCTCGGCAATGCGGCCCATTGGGGTCAAAGCAGCGATCTTCGCCGGACGCTGAGGGTTTCCTCCTTCGACATGGATCCGGGTATTCGTGGTCCCCACGCGGATGGCGTTTACCCGAATCCCGTCCGGTGCCAGTTCCTTGCCAGCGCCAGCGGTAATGGTTTCGACAGCGCCTTTGGATGCTGCATAATGGATATATTCATTTGGACTTCCGAGTGTCGCAGCAAGCGAGGACATGTTGATGATCGTTCCGCCCTTCCCTCCGTGGCGTACTGCCATCATTCTGGCCGCTTCCTGGATACAGTAGACGACGCCGTATGTATTGACGGCAAAGGTTCTTTCGAGCTCCTCAGGCAAAAGATCTTCGAGCCGGCAAGCACGGCCGATTATGCCGGCGTTATTCACCAGGCAGGACAGACTTCCAAACGCCTCCTCACAGACAAGAAAGACACGCTCGACGTTTTCCCGGTCTCCAACATCTCCGGCAACCGCGATGGCTTTTGCACCCACTTCATGGCAATCGGCCACCACTTTTGCGGCGGCCGTGTGGTCGCTTAGATAGTTGACGCAGACATCAAAGCCCTCTGCAGCAAACAGCCTTGCAGTCGCTGCCCCGATACCATGACTGGCTCCGGTGATGAGCGCGACAGGTCGCGTGTCGTCGGTCGCCTGTGGCCTTTGGGTGACCTTATACATCACATCACGCTCTCGAGTATGTCTACATAATCTTGATGCGTAAGGTTCCGTGGGTTGGTCTGATGGCTGTGATCAGCGAGCGCACGCTCGCAGGTCCACGCAAAAACAGAACGCGTAACACCAAGGTCGGACAATTTTGTCGGCACATTAAGTCGTCGGTTCAGTTCGTCAAGCGCATCCGCGAGGGACATGCCCTTGGTGTCAGTAACCGCCTCCAACCGTCTGATCTTCTCAGCCGCGGCTGGAGCCGATGCGTTTACCCGAAGAACCGGCGGCATGAGGATTGCGTTCAATGTTCCGTGGTGAAGCTTCAGGTCTTTCAGACCGCCGAGTGCGTGGCTCAGAGCATGAACTGCGCCGAGGCCCTTTTGGAATGTCAGGCCTCCTTGTAACGCCCCCATCATCACCTCTGAGCGCGCCGCAAGATCGGATCCGTCGGCGAAGGCTTTAGGTAGTGCCTCCCAGAGGCGAGCGAAACCATCCACGGCAATTGCCTCGGCTGGCGGATTGAAACGTGGAGAAAGGTAGGTTTCGATACAATGTGACAGTGCATCAAGACCTGTAGCGGCAGTGAGCGAAGGGGGCAGCCCCACCGTCATCTCCGGGTCGCAAATGGCGCGACGTGGGATGAGGAACGGGCTGATGAAACCAAGCTTACGTCCATCTTCAAGCGTGATCAGCGCCGCTCGCCCCACCTCCGAGCCAGTGCCGGCGGTGGTGGGCACTGCCACGAGCGGGGCAACAGCGCTAGTGATCTTCGGGATTCCGCCAAGTATGGCTGCATACTGTTCCAGGTTCCCAGTATGAGTGGCCAAGAGCGCCACGCCCTTTGCGAGATCGATGGGTGACCCCCCGCCGATGGCGACAACGCCATCGCAGTTGTGCTGGCGGTACAAAACCAGCGCCTCCTGGACAGCCGCTTCAGTGGGGTTGGTCGGAACATCGAGAAATGCCGGGGCCGAATTCAGGAACTGCATCGCCTGACTGTTCAGGAGACCAACGGCCTTTACCCCGTGATCGCTGATCACGAGCGGCTTTGAGACGCCAAGGTCCCGTAGCGTCTCCGCGAGCGACCCGATGGCGCCCGCCCCAAAATGAATAGTTGTCAGGTAGTTGATGATGTTCATTTCTGCTCCGGAATCAAGATTGTTTTTGTGATCAGCGAATCAGGAAACTGCTCTCCGAAGACGGCTTTGCGCGCCTCGAGCGGGATTGATGAAAATGTGACTGGACGTGTAGGTTTTCGCGCTCACGGGCCCAAGCTCACGGATGGATACAAAGAGCTATTCGATAAGACGTTCATTGATGCCTCCCAGCATGATTTGCCTCGCCGATAGCTCGTCCTCCACACGAAATCTATTGACATTGCCCACATTATGGACGATCTGTCCATGTTTATGGTCGCCGAGGTTGCGGCCTTTGTCAACCATCATTGGATGGGAAATACCCACTGGCTTTTACGAATGGTGCAGTTGCGCTCCATCCGGTTAAGGGTCACCATGCAGCGGTGTTATGGAGTAGAAAGGACGACGGTGCCGTGCGTTGGGCGTTATCCAACATGAAATGGACGTTTGCGGTTCGGGTTTCGGCGAAATTTTTCTTCGCATGTCGCCGATCAACGGAAAAGAACGAAATCTCCACCAGACATGGTTGGAGAGGGTGAGCGATTGACGATGAACAAGCACAGTCCCGTTTCCAATGGCAAACCGCTACTACAGTCGGTGCAGGGGACGGCGTCGTTCTCGAAATTCATGACTGTATTGCAGGCTATTGCGGATAGTCCCGGCAAACTCGATATCGCGAAAGTGACCATGATCGTCCAGTTTCCTCGCGCCACGACGCATCGTATTGTTGCGGGGCTGATTGCTGAAGGACTTGTGGTCCAGGACCACAATGGTACCTATTCGCTAGGATTCCGGCTAATTCAGTTTGCCTCCCGAACCTGGGAGAGTTCAGATCTCCGCACTGTCGCGCGCCCCTTCATCGAGGCGCTGCGCAATGCCACGAACGAAACCGTCCACCTGGCGGTGCCGAGCGGCAACGGAATGGCCTACATCGATAAGCTTGAGAGTCCGAATGCAGTGCGCATGACGACAAGGATCGGTGCCCGCGTGGAGTTTCATTCCACGTCCGTTGGTAAGGCCTACCTCGCCGCGCTTTCGGAGGAACGAGCGCGAGAGATCATTTCGACTCTGGAATTGCCGCGCTTCACCAAGTTCACCTTCACTGATCACGTGGCCTTCGCCGAGGAGATTCGCAAGACGCGGGAGCGCGGCTACTCCTACGATCACGAAGAGAACGAGCTCGACATCCGCTGTTTCGGCAGCATGATCTATGACCGATCTGGTGAACCGGTCGCGGGGGTAAGCATTAGCATTCCCCTCTATCGGTACAACGAGGAGGATTATGCAGACTATGCTCGAAAGATCAGGGAAACGGCTGCTGCAATCTCCCAAGGACTGGCGATTGTTGTAAAATAAACGCATGCTCGACATCAAACGGACATCTCAGATCATGCGTCTAGCAGCGCGCCATTCCATCGTAAAGGATCGGAGGAGCCGATCCTCGGCCATGGGTGACCACAGGTCTGCGTCGATGGCGCGCGCCGAGAGACCCCGACGAACGTCTGCGTCACAAGGACATCCTGCCTGTGTATCCTGTGCGATCGTTCATGCGTACCTGTCCTGCTCGGTTCCCGAAAGGTTTTCGAAGGAGCTAAGCCGTCGCATTTTGCGGTGTCGAAGGTCCAACCGAGCGTCCCATCCCGCCATCGCGACCTCAGTCACTGACTCCAGTTCATCGCGACCCGCACCGTCTCGCGCGAGGATTGACATCCCATTCTGTACTATCTGCACGAATCAGCTGAATTGGTTCTTGAGAGATGAAGAAATCCTGGTCCGTTTCGACACTCACTGATTTCGGTCGTGTGCGTTTATCAAAGACATTCTTCATGCGCGACTTTCTGTTTTCGGACATTGCCTCTATTCACGGGTTCAGCAATTTGCCGGATGATCCGGAGCTGGCGATTATCGCGGGTACGCGCTTGTGTGAAGAATTGCTGGAGCCGTTGCAACATGCTTTTGGTCGCATTGCGATCCGTTCTGCCTATCGATCTGTCGAAGTAAACGGTTTCGGAAATGAGATGCAGCGCGCCAACAAGGCCGGTTACAGTTGTGCATCAAACGAGTCGAGCCTTGCCGGTCACATTTGGGATCGTCGTGACGCTGACGGCTACATGGGTGCCACCGCCTGCATCGTCGTGCCGTCCTTTTGGGATCGCTTCCAAGTGAAAGGTGATTGGCAGAAACTCGCCTGGTGGATCCATGACCACCTGCCTTACTCTTCTCTCTATTTCTTTCCGACCTATTGGGCCTTCAACATCAGTTGGCACGAGCAACCAGAGCACTGGATCAAAAGTTATGCTCAACCGATAGGCTTGTTGACAAAGCCAGGCATGGCTAACCATGAGGGTAATCATGAAAGTATATGGGTGGGAATCTTGCCGTAATGACAGGTTGCGTAGGATGGTCGGTCGAAATCATCGGCGTGCAACTGGCTGCTATGGAAATGTCAACTGAGATCTGCGGTGCAGAGCAAGCTCTTATGGTACTCGCCAGCGGCCGCCATTTCCAGCGCTTCAAACAACGACCTTACGACAGAAGGCATCCAGGGCGATGGTAGGGAATGCAGTTTCCTCCCCCAGATAAAAAAATGCCAGATACAGGAGAATTTGCAGACGCTTGCGAGTACATCAGGCTCGATCGGGTAGAATGTAGTGGGGCATCTCGGAAAGCGTGGTTCCTCACGTGTATTTCAGAAACTCCCGAAACTCCGCATCAGCATAATACACGAGCTTCTTGCCGATGATCGGTCTTTGCCCTGCCAGAAACAACAACTGACTGCTATTCGGCATGTTGCGAACTTCATCAGGAGTGAGGAGCGGGCGGCCGCGATGTTGTTCATTGAACGAGATGCTTGATGTTGCGGGATCGAGAGAGCGCCCCATCGCCTGGAAGAGGATAGTCTCCTGACCAAGTAGATCCGAGACTACTTCGGCAGTGCCATAATCGTTGACACCGAACACCTGCAGGACGCCAGAATTAGAGAGAAACGTTCCGGCTCGTTTGCCGTAGGTGTCACGTAACTGATGGATGTCCTGCAGGATCGGCCAGAGTTGGACTCCGTAGCCCGCCATCAGGCCCATGGCGCGTTCGACTGATGCCAGGTGCCCAAGCGACGCAAATTCGTCGAGCAGATAAAGAACAGGTGTATTCGAACTCGAAGTAGTACGCGTACGCGCCATGTCCCTCAGGCTTTCGGAAATCATCAGCCGCAGCCATCTTGAGTAGGTGGAAAGCCGGTCTGGCGGCAGGACCAGAAAAATCGTTGCGCACCGATCCTTAAGATCGCCAAAACGGAAATCCGAGCGCTTGAGTACGGTCCCCATGCGAGGACTGTCGAGGAAGTGGGTGTGCCGCTGTGCATTCGATAGGACGCTGGCGGCTTCACGATCCGGCTTTCCGAGATGGCGGTTGGCGGCTCGGGCAATGAGGCCATTGGCATCATTTCTGTTTTGCATTTGCGAGAGCAAGTCTGCGAATTGCGATGGTGAAAACGTAAGGTATTCACGCAGGGTCATTAGGTGACGGCGTGCGGGTGGTTCACTGGCGACGATCATCAAAAGCATGCCGGTGATCAGGGCTTTTGCTTCCTCATTCCAATGTGCCTCACCCGTCTTGCCCGGTTCGTCAAATACCAGTGCGTCGGCAAGTGTGCTTAAGTCTTCGCCGATATCGATGTTATTGGTATCCATGGCATCCAGAGGATTGAATGCAGATGTATCAGTCTCGGTGATGTTGAAAGGATCAAGAACATGCACGCCACCGAATTGTCGCCGTGCACTACCCGTGACGCTAGCATTCTCTCCCTTGGGGTCGATGCAGATGATTGACCGCTGGGCTGTTAGCAGATTTGGGATAATCGTCCCAACGCCCTTGCCGCTGCGTGTCGGCGCTATCGTCAGGAGGTGGGCAGGACCATCGTATCGCAATAGTTTCCGGGACTTCGGATCGCGACCGATCAGAAGACCGGACTGTGATTTCGTGAGGGGTGCTATTTCTCGCGATGAAGCAAATCGCGCTGAACCATATGGGTGATCAGTGGAGGTGCCAAAATGAAGAATGAGTGCGCTGGAGAGCTGTCGATAGATCAGGACGAGAGGAAGAAGAAGGCTAAAGAGATTGAGTGCCAACCATGGCATGCTTCCCTTGGCAAATCCGAAAGTATCAAGCGCGAATTTTCCAGCCAGCATGACGATCATGGTTGCGATTGCGATCGACACAACTGCCCGCATCATGCGTTTGCCCATTTTCAAAGGCGCGAGCAAAAACCAGACAGGGTCGCGGACAGCGACCTTCATCATGTTTGTGAATGCTGTCATCATCAGCCTTCCTCCTCGCGGCGCCAGCTTCGAACCTTGCCAGCTTGTTTGTTCATTGACGTCCTTCTCATGCCATCACGCTGCAACGGTAGATTCCCATCAGGCAGTCTCCGACCGCGTGTTGCCCAAGCGATTAGCGAGTTGGACTACAGCTCATAAGTGCGCCCCCGGGCACGACCTTTGCCACGCTCCTTTTACATTGGCGCTGGCGTTTGCGGTACTGGCACAAGTGACAGGTTGTGCGCTGAACCGGGATTGGCTCAGATAGCTGTCGGCGCGGACGTGAAGACAAGTGGTCGTGCCGTGGTGTTCATGGCAAGGAGTACCCTCATCCTTGTCCATGGCACCGGTTTGCCAAGATGGCGCAGATCTTGAACGAGGAGTTTGCCGGCACCATTCATTGGGTTAGCTGGTGACAGGCTCTGATATTAGCCTGAAGTTCTTGGCTATCGCTGACAAATTATCGTTCCGTAACAAGGACATGATCTAGATCCGCGTGTCAGCCACATGGCTACGGTGATATTGCCTCGATGAGTTCCCTTGCTTTGCATTGGAGATCA
>JAEWDP010000144.1 GCA_023390055.1 Pseudomonadota bacterium
GATCAGGGCAATGCCAATGATCAGCTCCTCGAAGGAATGGATGTCCGTGACCCGGAGTTCGAGGAGTGGCTGACCCTTGAACGGCAGACCTGGCAGACCAGGCTGCCGCATGATCGTGAAGAGGTCGAAATCCAGTATCAGGACACGCGCTTCGCCCCAGGCCACTTCAATGAACCCCCTGCCCTTAGGCAAGCCCCGATTGCCAGGCCGGATGTGATGACCCACCATGTGAACGGAGATGGGATGCCCTTCGGATCAGGGCCGTTGAAACCGCTCCTGATGCGCTTGCAACCCCCGCAGGTGATCGGGATCGGTGACAGGGGGCGGATCGTGGCGTTGCAATTGCAGAGCCTCTTGACGCGATCACTCCATGAAATGCTGGGCATCAGTGTAGCGGATCTGTCCTTCGATACCGCTCAACCGTCCGCAGTGGAAACCGATGTATTTCCGACCAGGATACTTCCCATCACAGCGCGCATGCGTCTGACTTTCGATGGCGATACCGTGCTGGCACAGGCCGTCATCCGACGGAGGACTGACGGGGCACATATCTGGTCCGGCGAACAACTCGCCAGCCGGTTCGCGATCCGGTATGGCAGCATGTCGGAACTGCATCCGATCATTACCCGCATAGTGGATCAGGTGGGACAGTATCTCATATCGCCCCGGGCGGAGGATCTTTCCTTTGCCAGCGGCGATCTTGTCCATGCAATCGATTCCATTTTCAGGCTTTCACGCCGCGATCTGAAGCGGGCAGAACGTCTACTGGATCGCTGCGTCGTTGAGGCTCCAAGCGGCGCAGCCTATGCCTGGCAGGCTTTCATCCGAACCTTTCAGGTCGGGCAGAGGTTCAGCGTCGCCGACCCCGTTATCACCGAGGAGGCAGAGGCTTTTTCGCGCAAGGCGCTCGAGCTCGACCCGACAAATCCAGTGTCTCTGGCGCTGGTCGGGCATGTGCATTCATTTCTCTTTGCAGATTACGAACGTGCCGGCCACCTGTTTGAAAAAGCGATCCATATCAACCCGGCGCAACCTTTGGGCTGGGACCTCTATGCGATGCTGCATTGCTTTACGGGCCAGCCCGTCAAGGCGATGGCGATCTCTCGCTGGGTCAGCCACCTGGTCGCGCACAGCCGCTACAAGTATTATTTCGATACGACCCGATGCGTCAGCGCGGCTCTGGCCGGCGACTATGCGGGCGCAATCGCCGCTGGAGAAGAAGCGCTCATGGAGCGGCCGCAGTTCAACTCGGTCCTGCGCTATCTGGCGGCAAGCCATGCTCATGCCAACCAGATCCATCAGGCACAGATATACCTCATGCGATTGCAGGCGATCGAACCTGATGTCTCTGTCAGCACTTTGCGCGAAAGTCGCTATCCGCTGCTTTCAACCGAAGCGGGAAACATGTTGATCGAAGGTCTGGTCAAGGCGGGTATCAGTCCGCGATAGACACGCAAACGCCTGATTGAGGCGAGGAGGGACAACAAGATGCCGCAAGATTGCTCGCCAGTGGTAGCGTTTCTGAATGGGTTCCCCTTCAAGGTCGAGCCGGATACGGTCCTTGCCTGTGGCAGCGACATGGTGGCGCCTGTGTCACCGGAGCCTTTTGCGCCGGCACGTTCGTCCGTTGAGGGCGAAGACGGTGCTGTGGGCACGATCCCGGGATCCGACACCATCGCGATGGTGACGGGCGTCATGCACGTCGCCAACAAGGCCGTTCTCAACAAGAACAAGAATAAAAACAAAAACAAAAACAAAAACAAGAACAAGGCGGCCGGAGGCGTCACCACGCAGGCGTCTTCGCAGTTGATCCCGGCTTTCGAACTGCGAAGGCTCCATCAGCAGCCATCGCGCAATGCCTTCACTGCCGCCAGACGGTTCTGCTGGGAGACGCTGGACATCCGCCCGCCTCCAGGGCCTGACTACACCCGGCTGGAAACCGCGGTCCTATTATCGATGCAAAGGCGGGATCGTGAGCGGGCGCGGCGTCTGCCAGACATTAAGAGAGAGGCGACGACCTCGCTGTCGGAGTTCACCCGTCCACTCCTCATTGAGGACGTGGAGGGGTTTTCGGCCACCGACGGCCTGTTTCAGTCGATCCTCACTGCCTGCGAATATGTCGGGCTCTTCTACAAGGACAAGTTCGACAGGTTGCGGCCGAGCCACTTCGAACCGCAGCTAAGGCCGCTTCTTGCCGTTCCGCCACATGCGGCCTTCCCGAGCAATCACGCATTTCAGTGCTATTCCGTGGCCTTCGCATTCGCAACGATCCTGCCGGAGCATCCCGTGACAGACGTACTTGCCAGGATAGCTCAAAACGTTGCGGAGAACCGGGAATGGGCAGGCCTGCACTATCCAAGCGACACGTCCGGCGGCCGCGAACTCGCCCGCCGGTTCGCACCCTATCTTCACGACGCCTTTGGCCAGAGCTTCCAGGCCGTACGAAAAGAATGGATGTAGATGGCCGCCATGTGCGGTGAACCATGGAGGATGTCAAAATGGCAGTCACTTCTGAACACTCTGGAGAAGCTCCACAGCCTTACTATTATCTGTGGCACCTCGCCGCGTTGAAGGTCATCGAGGCCGACTTCGGACCGGCGCCCACCGTTCTTCCCGGCCTGGACAAATCTGCAGTACGAGGGGCCACCAGACCTGCGATCACGTCCACAGTGTGGGACCGGATCGCCGCGGCAGGTGCGGTTCTTCCCGCCAGGGTGGCCCTCATCGACGTCGGCATATGCCCTAACCATCCAAATCTTTCTACACGCCTTGATCTGGACAGATCGCTTGATCTCGCCTCGCACCCATTCGGTGCACGAACCACCGTCTCCTTCGACGAGATGGATCCCTATACCCAGGAAAAAAAGGAAGCATTCTTCGCCGGTCTGGACCTGAGTGAACTTGGTGATCTCACGCTCGCGAGCAATGAACAGGCATATCTGGAGGATCTCGTTGCCGAACTCGCCGTGTCGCAGGGATGCATCCGGCGGCTCTGCAACCCGGAGGCCATCTTCGCCGCTCACGGGACTGCCTGCGCTGGACTGATTGCAGGCGAACCGGCAGCCATTGCAAGGGCAACTGGCGAAATTACCTTGCCAGAAGCTCTGTTTGCACCTTCGGGGCTTGGGGCCGAGCCGAACAGGAACCGAAATATCCTGCCCTATTTTGGCGTGGATCCCTTCTCGCGCCTCATCTCGATCCGCACCTCTTTCGATGCGGATCCGATGCAGTTCATATCCGCTTTCTTGTATGCCTATCACCAAAAGGCCGACGTCATTGTGCTCCCCCGTGGGCTTCCAGATCCGAAACGAGGCCGGATGGAACCAAAGGCCGAATACAAGAACGACCCTGATCTCTACCGGAACCGCTCGTCAGCGGACCTGGTGGAACGCCTGTCACTTGGTGGTGACGTAGAGGAGCTCGATCCGAAGTCACCGCAGCCTGCCGAGAGCAGCCGCCGGTTGTGGCGAATACTTCGCCATGTCATCCTCGGGGTAAGCCGGAAAATCCCGATCGTCTGCGCAGCCGGAAACAGTGGCGAGAGCCAGCTCATCTATCCTGCGAACCTTGCCGAGAAAGACAACGGAATCATCGCTGTGGGGGCCGTCACGGTTGAGGGCTTCCGCTCCGGATACAGCAATTACGGCAAGCGGCTGACCCTGGTGGCGCCCTCCGATGATGATGAGGTCATCAACCGTCATCAGTTGCGCGTCGACCGACAATCGCCATTTCACGCCCGTCATGCCTATCTCCCCGGGGCGTCGAAGGAATATCGCCATTCCGACTTTGGCCTACTGACGTCTGATCTTCCCGGTTCATGGGGTTATGATCGCGGCGATGACCCATGGTCGTCGCTGCCGGTTGAGGAAAACCGCGGAATTGGAGGCGGTTACTATACCAGCTTTGGTGGAACATCCGGTGCGTCAGCGTTGATCGGGGGTATATGCTCCCTGATACAAAGAGCTCACAAGGCAAGGCATGGTCAGGATGCGCGTCTCGACGGACAGGCAGTGAAGAAAGTCCTCGTGGCAGCGTCCAGCCATCAACGCGTCGTCGCACCAGGCTTTCGCCCGCTCACGCCCGACTGCATGAATTCGGACGAAGAAGACCGCAAGGACGCCACCTATTTCTTTGGCGCAGGCTTACCAGACGCAACCGCCGCCGTTCAGGCCGTTCTCAGGGCCTAGTCGAAGCACCGGCAATGGATCGTCCATCGGCTAAAGGCTCGATATCTGACGGCAGCGCCTCCAACTGGGCACGGTGGAGGAAGGTTCAATCGGTCCTGCCTTTTTTTCTCCCCTACGCGCTTTTTTGACGCTGGATTGACGTTGCATTTACGCGCGACTGACGCGCAAGCGCGATGATCCCTTCACCAACAAAGGCGACGACGGACATTTTGCCGCGTGCCGAGACGAAGGAGGGAAAACAGCAATGATGAGCCAGATCCCACACGTTGCTCCAGCATTCCTCGTGTGGATCGTTTTCACGGGTGGCAGCCACGATAGTGATGCGCTCCAGCCGGCCAGTCAGCCAGTGCTCAACCTGCAGCGCGATCAGCAGGAACGGGAGGCGACCATGAGGCGAGGAGAGCTGGTCTTCGGCTCCAATAAGGCCGGCGACTATTACGAGGGAGCGTTTCCCCCTTAGCGACTGTCATTTTGGAATTTGGAACAAGCCGCCAGCGTTGCCTGGTGAACGTACGAGTGATGAGCCCAGAGGGCCAGTGGATATTGGTGGCCACCCTGTTCAGCGTAACAGGCATCGAGATGGAAACAATCTTGAATGCCATGCGCACCAAGATCGAGCGACAACAACAAACAAACGATGACGCGAGGGGCATTCGGTGGTCAGCGCCGGATCCCGAAATAGCATTCGAAACTTAACCCCCGGGGCGACGAAGCCCCTACATCCAACCGGAAAGGACAAGACAATGAAGATCCAGTACACAATCTTGGCTGCGGCATTTGCCTCCGCGGCTTTTGCAAGCGCAGCATCCGCGACCGAAGGGGAATACTACCCTGGCCTGGGAGGTCAGGTGCGCATGCAAGGGATAGATCTCTTCACGACCCAGGGCATCCACCCGGTCCTGCCGCAGGCGATGACGGACACAAGGACAATCAACAACGGTGACTACTACAAAGGTGTCGATCGCACGCGCTAGGCGTCGATCTTGCAAGGGGCATGCAGCATGTTCGCGTCTGCGGATAGACTGCATGCCCCTTGCATCGTTCAGGCACGTTCAACGGCCAACGAACTGCGTCATCCCTTCATCTTCAAGGGCAGCCCTGCGGCAACAAGCAAGACTTCATCGGCAACCGCCGCTATCCTTTGGTGCAACCGCCCGGCATGGTCACGAAACTCCCTGGCCATGCGGTTGTCCGGCACGATCCCAAGACCGACCTCATTTGACACGAGAATCAGGCGCCCCTGTTCACAGGACAGATATTCGACGATCGCGGAAATGGATGCGTCCACATCACAGTCCGAGAGCATGAGATTTGTAAGCCACAGCGTCAAGCAGTCGACCAGGACGACACGATCCGGTCGGCTCAGATGTGCCAGGCATTCGACCAGTCCGACTGGAACCTCATGGGTCGTCCAGTCGGCACCGCGATCTGCCCGATGGCGCGCGATGCGGATCTGCATTTCGTCGTCATGGGCCTGTCCGGTAGCAACATAATGGCGCTCAAGGCCAGTTTCTCGTGCCAGTTGTTCTGCAAGAGCCGACTTGCCGGAACGGGCTCCACCGAGAATGAGGGTCGTATATCTCATCATGACGCAATCAGGAAATGAAGGCTGATGCTGCGGCAGAACGGGCGCTGAAAGGCCGGACGATTCGTAGATGCATGAGGCGTCCGTCTTGGTTCATCGGCACAAGTCCTGCCGCACAAGTTCAATTGGCCATTCGCGCGAGCGCCTGTCAAGCACGATGACGCCGGATGCGACAATCAGAAATGCTGCCAAGCGAAGGGTACGAACTACCTGATCCCGACGCTTGAACGGAAAAACTTCCCGCACCCGGATCATTAGCGCCACATCGTTACCGGAAGGTTAGTGCCACCGATATTTCTGCCAGGTTTTGCCAGACCGCTGTCATAACCCGAAGGTTTGCCTCAAAACGGTTGATTTCGCAGTTCAAAACCCTAATCTTGCTGGCGGGGAACATTCTGGCTGGAGCCAGCCGAACAAACTTGAACGCACGCTTGAAAATTCCGGCAATGTGTCGGTTCGTGGGATACTGATAATGCAAACTCGTGTTGCTGCCGGCGCCTTACTAATCGGCTTATGGATAAGTGCCGGCCACGCACAGGCAGCATGTGGCAACATCACGATTGCCGAGATGAGCTGGGGCTCGGCTGGCGTTGCCGCCAATATCGACAAGCTCATCCTTGAACGAGGATATGACTGCACGGTCACGCTGGTTCCCGGAGACACGATCCCGACCTTCACATCCATGATTACCAAGGCTCAGCCTGACATGGCGCCTGAGTTCTGGATCAATGCCGTACTCGGCCCGTTGACCAAGGCAACAACCGAAGAACGCCTGATCCTCGGTGCTGAAATTCTGCAGGACGGCGCCGTCGAGGGTTGGTGGGTCCCCAAGTTCATTACTGACGCGCATCCTGAAATACGCTCCGTTACCGATGCCCTGGAACATCCGGAGCTGTTTCCTTCGCCGTTGAATCCGGAAAAAGGTGCCCTCCACAGTTGCCCCGCAGACTGGAGCTGTCGTGCGTCCACGGCCAATCTGTTTGAAGCCTTTGGCGCTGCCGACAAGAATTTCCAGCTGGTCGAATCGCGGCTTCCTGAAGACCTGGACGCATCGATCGCCGAAGCTTTTCGCACGCAAACGGGTTGGCTTGGTTATTACTGGGCACCGACCGCGATACTGGGGAAATACCCGATGGTGAAGCTTTCCTTTGGCGTCACCTTCAACAAGGCCGAATGGGAGAGTTGCACGGCCGTCGTCAATTGCCCAAGCCCGCAACCCAATACGTATCCGGCATCCCAGGCTTTCACGCTTGTAACCCAGCAGTTCCTGCAAAAGGCAGGTGCTGCGACCGGCTATATTCGTGCACGCCAGTGGTCCAATGCCGTCATCAACTCCATCCTGGCCTGGAAACAGGACAATGATGCCAGCAACGCCGAAACCGCGGAATACTTCCTCCAGAGCCATGAGGCGGTGTGGACGCAGTGGGTCGTTCCGGTGATCGCTTCACGCATCAAGGGACGCACTCCAAAGAGCAGCAATCCTCAGGAAACAAAATGACCCGTTCTATCCCGCCTTCGGCCGCGGCGGGGATATGACGGACGATCCTGCCCGTGCATGTTGCGCAGCGCAATCCCATGAGCCTGCTACCCGGCATTCCGGCCAAGCCTTTCCTACCAGATCGCAAACCTTCGGGGCCATGTCGCAGATACAATAGTGCAGGCCCGTGAAGTCGCTAACGTACCGATCTACAAATGGTGATTGCGTCGAGGCAGACCGTTGCGGGCAAGCGCCACGATGGCTTGACGATCAGGCTGTCACTGCGGCAATGGTCGCCTTGGAAGAATCGATAGTGTCGATTGGATGGGATCATCGACACCCGTATCCATATTGCAGCCCCTGCCCCGTTCGCGGGTCATTCAAAGGACCAGAACCCATGACCGCCACCGATCCCCTCTCCCGACTTCTTGCGCAAAAGGGCGTACTGCTTGCCGATGGCGCGACCGGCACCAATCTCTTTGCCATGGGTCTTGAGGCCGGCGAGGCGCCGGAACTATGGAACGAGCAGCATCCGGACAAGATTGACAAGCTGCATCAGGACTTTGTCGATGCAGGGGCCGATATCATCCTCACCAACACATTTGGCGGTACGCGCTACCGGTTGAAGCTGCATGGTGCGCAAGACCGGGTCTTTGCGATCAACAGGCGCGCGGCCGAGATTGCACGCGCCGTCGCCGATCGTGCCTCGCGCAACGTGATCGTCGCCGGCTCGGTCGGACCGACCGGCGAACTCTTGCTCCCACTTGGTGCAATGTCGGCTGAGGACGCATCCAACGCGTTCGTCGAGCAAATGGAGGGTTTGAAGGCAGGTGGTGCAGATCTCGCCTGGATCGAAACAATGTCGTCGCCGGACGAAATCCGGGCGGCAGCGCAAGCGGCAACCATCGTCGGACTGCCCTATACGTATACCGGTTCCTTCGATACAGCCGGCAAGACGATGATGGGCCTGCACCCGAAGGACATTCATGAGGTTGCCCACGACATTGGCACCGGCCCCCTCGCCGCAGGTGCCAATTGCGGCGTTGGCGCCTCCGACATCCTGTCCAGTCTGCTCGACATGACGGCTGAAAATCGTGATCAGATCACGATCGTGAAAGGCAATTGCGGCATTCCGGAATATCGAGGCGCCGAAATCCACTATTCCGGGACGCCACAGCTGATGGCCGAATATGTGCGTCTTGCCTGTGATGCCGGCGCACGCATCATCGGTGGCTGTTGTGGAACATCGTGCGAACATCTCGCAGCGATGCGTCGCGCGCTTGATGAGCATGAATTGCGACCACGCCCGACGATTGAAGAAATCATCGACCGGATCGGGCCACTACGCAACAAGACCGCCAGCGAATCGGGCAGTGACGGTGGCCGTGAACGGCGCAGACGAAGGCCAAAGCCATGAGCAATATCGCAGCAATCGCAACGCGTGAAATGGTCGCCGACAGCCTGGAAGGCTTCAGCGATGAAAACATCTCATGGCTCGAACTTCTGATGGACAATCCCTCGGTGGACGAGATCTTCATCGAAGGCCTTTATCTCTACCTCGACCGTCAGGTCGGGGCCCGCTTCATCAATGCCGTGAAACTGCAAAGATGCGGACAATGGCTGGGAAGCGCTGCGCCAGCGCGCCTGCAGATCCGGCTCATGGAGGCTGCCCGCTCAAGCCAGCACGCAGCTTATCGAAGCGTACGCGACGGGCTCGTACAGTCGTGCGGCCTGGAGCGTGCCTATCCGAAGGCAGAAATCTAGGACCCAGCCCGCACAAGCGCTTCCATGTGAAAGCGAAGCTGCGACGGCGGATAGCGATGGCCAGCACCTGGCTCGCAGGCGTTGCGCACCGCGCATCCATTGACCATGCAGGTTTCTTGCCCCTTTCGCGACGAGAGGTAGTCGTGACAGGTCCGAACGTCAAAACGGGACCTGGAAACCGCACCGACAGGACAGGCATCGCAGTGCCATTCCGGCTCATTGTCAACATCACACGCCTCGTCACCTGAGCGGGGAAAGTCGTTGATGCCAGTGGCCAGCCCAAGCGCACCACGATAGCCGTGCCAAAGACCAAACTGCGGATGAAACAGGATCCCGAGCGGCGAGCGTGTCAACCGTTCCGCCTGCATCGCCCATTGCTGGAACGGCTGATATGGCGGATCGGAGGGAAAATAGGCCGTCGCATTCAAGGCCGTTGCCAATGGCTGGATCAGGGATTTTGACCAAGTGTCCAGCGGATTTGACACCACATGGTCTCTTCGCCAGCGTGAGAATGCCGGCCACATCGAGCCGCCGATATTGCCGAGAAGGACCACGCAACAGGCGGACGCGCCGTCTGATAGCAAGGGTCCCTCACCGCAATTGAAGTTTGCCACGCCACGAACAAGGATCCCGTGTTCATCAAGCGCTGCACGGATGCGGGTCAACGGTTGAGATCCACTCATCGCGGGTCCTTGGGCTTGTAATGTGGTCGCCATACCTCGGCTTGAATCAAATCGGCAACGAGGCCGGCGCCGCCTTGCTCCCTGGCGGCTCCGGGATCCTTTCAGGCAAAGGCATCGGGCATGGAATCCTTGCGCTCCCTCATGAACTCGATAAGTGCCGCGTCGATTGACGCATCAAGCGGCGGCGCTTCATAAGCATCAAGCCAGGCGCGGCAAAGTGCATTGGCACGCTCCTCGATCCGCTTCTGGCCTTCGATTTCCCACTGCTCGAACGAATTGTTGTCGGCCAGGGCCGAGCGATAGAATGCGGTCTGGAAATGGGCCTGGGTATGGCCACACCCAAGATAGTGACTTCCCGGCCCGACCTCGCGGATGGCATCAAGCGCCTGGCCTTCCTCGGAAAGGTCAACGCCCTGGGCCATTTTCTGCATCATTCCCAGTTGATCCTGGTCGATCATGAACTTCTCGTAGGAAGAGACCAGCCCGCCCTCCAGCCATCCGGCGGCATGCAGTACGAAATTCGTCCCCGCCAGCAACGTCGTGTTCAATGTATTGGCCGATTCGTGTGCGGCCTGCGCATCCGTGACCTTTGATCCGCACAGCGAGCCACCTGTTCGAAACGGCAGGCCGAGCCGCCGGGCAAGCTGTGCTGCACCGTAGGAGACGAGCGAGGGTTCAGGAGTTCCAAACGTCGGGGCACCCGACTGCATCGAGATCGAAGCAGCGAATGTTCCAAAAAGAACGGGAGAACCCGGCCTGATGAGTTGGGTGAATGACGCACCTGCAAGCACTTCCGCCAGGATCTGCGTCAAAGTCCCGGCAACCGTGACCGGGCTCATCGCACCAGACAGGATGAATGGCGAAACGACCGATGCCTGACCGTGACGGGCATAGACCTTGAGCGCACCAACCATTGTCTCGTCGAACACCATCGGAGAGTTGGCATTGATGAGGTTCAAGGTGACGCAGTTGTTCTCAACGAAGTCATCACCGAATACCAGCTTGCACATCGCGACCGTGTCTTCGGCCCGCTCCGGCGCTGTGACCGAGCCCATGAACGGTTTGTCGGAATATTTGACATGGCTGTAGACCATGTCGAGATGACGCTTGTTGACCGGTATGTCGACCGGCTCGCAGACCGTCCCGCCCGAAGAGTGCATGGATGGCGCCATATAGGAGAGCTTCACGAAATTTCGAAAGTCCTCGATCGTCGCATATCGCCGATTGCCGTCCAGATCCCGGACGAAGGGCGGTCCGTAGACGGGAGCAAAGACCGTCGCATTGCCGCCGATATGGACGCTTCGTTCCGGATTGCGAGCGTGCCAGGTAAATTCCTTGGGAGCCGTCTTCAGGAGTTCTCGGCAAAGACCCTTGGGAAAATGAACCCGCTGGCCGCGCACGTCAGCACCGGCTTTCGCCCACAGTTCGAGCGCCTCGGCATCATCGCGAAACTCGATGCCGATTTCTTCCAGAACCGTATCCGCATTGCGCTCGATGAGTGCCAATCCCTCCTCGTCCAGAACCTCATAGACCGAAATCTTGCGTGTGATGTAGGGCAGCGACGGACCTGGACCGCTCCCTGCACGTGCAGCGCGGCGACCCGCAGCCCCGCGCTCGCCACGCGAACGACGTCCACCCGCCATTGCTTCTACCGGTTGATCGAGATCTTCCATCATCATCCTCGCCATTGCGCCAGCGGCGTCTTCTATCACTGATTTGTCATGCTAGGCCGCCGCGCACGCCGGGCCCCGCCTTTCTGCGCCACGGGCTTGTGCGAAACAGACATTGCTCAAAAGCTGTTGCGTCGCTTTTCCATCAACCCGAAGTCGTTTTCAAGGAAGTTGGGAAACCTTTTGGGTCCCATCATGTTGGAAGGAGGGTCGCATCAGCGTGGCCCGTACAGGATGGAAGTGCTCATGTCTGACGACGACATCATTTTGGCCGAACTTTCCGACGAGGAACTGGTGCAGCAGATGCACGACGACCTCTATGACGGTTTGAAGGAAGAAATCGAGGAGGCGACCCAAATTTTGCTTGATCGGGGCTGGCTCCCCTATGATGTCCTCACCCAGGCACTGGTGGAGGGTATGCGGATCGTCGGCATCGATTTCCGCGACGGCATCCTCTTCGTGCCCGAAGTGCTTCTGTCAGCCAATGCCATGAAGGCGGGCATGGTCATTCTGCGGCCATTGCTTGCCTCCACCGGCGCACCGAAGCAGGGCAAGCTGGTGATCGGCACCGTCAAGGGCGACATTCACGATATCGGCAAAAACCTGGTCGGCATGATGATGGAAGGCGCAGGCTTCGATGTCATCGACCTTGGGATCAACAATCCGGTTGAAAGCTACCTGGAGGCAATCGAGCGAGAAAAGCCCGATATCCTCGGCATGTCAGCACTTTTGACGACGACCATGCCATATATGAAGGTCGTCATGCATCTGCTGCACGAGT
>JAEWDP010000071.1 GCA_023390055.1 Pseudomonadota bacterium
GGGTGAAGGGTGTCCAAGCCATTCGATCTCTCCGTATTTCTTGCAGAATACAAAGAATCTGATTGCCGCCCTTCACTCAACCCCCTCCCATTCTTGGACAGACACTTAGAAATGCGAGGTCACCACGGTTCGACCTCGACAGCGTATACGGAGGCGTTCCGGTTGGTCAGGGGGTCACAGCAGACATTGTTTCCGTGATTTCAGGGATGCGCCACCCCGTTCATGTCAACAAGATGCGGGTTGGCACGGCCGTCGAGCCAGGTCCCCTTCCCGACACTATCGACGAACATCGTGACCTTCCCCGCTATGTCCAGGTGCAGGGATCCGTCCGGGACGCCGCTCTGAGACTGGCGCAGTCATCGATGAGCGACGAAGCGCTCCAGGCCTTCACGTCAACATTGCCGCAAAGGGCTCTGATCGGCGATGCCAGAAACGATGAGAACCTGGTTGTTGCGCAGTTTCATCTGAGCTTCTTGCGGTTTCATAACAAGGCGGTCGACTTTTTGACCGGCAATGACACAGGCTGGGTAGCCGACTTCAGTTCTGCACAGATGCTGACGCGTCTTCATTACCAGTGGCTCATAGTGGAAGGCTATCTGAAGGGGGTCTGTCGCCCGGATGTCGTTGAGGCTGTCGTCGAGGATCGAGCCTCGCAGTTCTTCAGGTTCCGGGCAGATTTTGACGCACGTCATCAAAATTCAAGGCTTGGCAATGCGCTGCCGCTTGAATTCTCCGTGGCTGCCTATCGGTTCGGACACTCGATGGTAAGGTCAACCTATGACTACAACCGGAATTTCGGACGCGCTGATCCGGGGGGACAAAACGTTCTGGACAGGGCAACGCTGCAATTGCTGTTCGCATTTACTGGCGGCGGCGGGCAACTTGATGGCAACAAGAGGCTTCCAAAGAACTGGGTCATAGACTGGACAAGGTTCACCGGCACGAACCCGCATGGTGCCGATGACGGGCAACCGGCCCGATTGGCCAGAAGGATCGACGTAGAACTCGCGCCTCCGCTTGGAGACATGGTCAAGGAAGGCAATGACGAAGCGGATCCTGGCCTGAAGGAACTGTTCAAGCATCTTGCACGCAGAAACCTGCGCCGTGGTTATAATCTGCGTCTGCCGACAGGACAGGCGTTGCACGCCTATCTCAAGCAAAATGACGCCGTCACATCAGATCCGATCATGGATATATCGACAGCGCTGGATCATCGGCCGCAACTGCGCGATTTCCTGAAGAACACCGTCTCCGGTTTTCATCGAAGGACACCGCTCTGGTTCTACATCCTTGCGGAAGCGGACGCAGATGGCGGCAACAGGCTGGGTGAAGTTGGAAGCTATATCGTCGCATCGACGTTCACCGGTGTCTTGCTCGCAGATCCCGATTCCGCGCTATCGCGGGGCTTTACCCCGAAAAGCAGCCCATTGCGGATGCCGGATGGCAGTGAGATCGATTCCATCAACAAGTGGATGCAGTTTGCCAGCGTGACCCACTGAAACTTCTAAAGGACCAGCGATCCAGGAGTGATCGCTGGTCTCCCCTTTCAACGCTGATCAAGCTTTGGAGCAGTTGAGGGATGACCAGAAAACCCAAAACCAAAAGACCGGCTTCCAGCAGCGGAGAGGGCGAACGTGCTTTCGATGCAATGCCGGATAGTGTTGATTTTCGTGACAAGATGTATGTCCCAACGCTCGTTGAAGTGCATCCGAAATCCAATCTTGATGCCTATCGTGCCTTGAAGATTCCGGTTCTTGACCAGGGCAAGGAAGGTGCATGTACGGGATATGGACTTGCAACGGTCGTCAACTTCCTGTTGCGAACAGGACGCATGGACGCCGATGCCCCATTGGAGGAAGCCAGTGCCAGGATGCTCTATGTCATGGCCAAGCGGTATGACGAATGGCCGGGCGAAGAATATGACGGCTCCAGTGCGCGCGGTGCTGTAAAAGGGTGGCACAAGCATGGTGTGTGCGCTCGTCGCCTGTGGCTTGACGACCGTGAGCAAATCGACATCGATGCGGAGATTGCCGCAGATGCGCTTGAAAGGCCGCTGGGCGCATATTTCAGGGTCAATCACAAGGACCTGGTCGGGATCCATTCTGCAATTACGGAAGCGGGGGTTCTGTTTGCAACATGCCGCGTCCACCAGGGTTGGTCGAAGGTTCTAACCGGAGACCGCGATATCGCCTATTCCTCCATAAAGCTCGGTGGGCACGCCTTCGCAATTGTTGGATATGACAAGAGCGGATTGTGGATCCAGAATTCCTGGGGCGAAAGCTGGGGTGATCACGGACTGGCAAGACTGGGCTATTCCGACTGGCTGGAAAACGGCTGTGATGTCTGGGTCGCAAGGCTTGGAGCGCCAATTGCGTTTGCACAGACGTCAGGTGCAGCAATCATGAGGGCTGCGGCGCCCAAGAGCTATGAAAGCTATGTCTACGCATCGTTGCGCCCCTATATCGTCACGGCGGCAAACGATGGCGTACTGGCGCGAAGCGGGCCTTATGGATTGACGGAAACCGGCCTGAAGGAAATCTTGCGTGTCCAATTGCCGGGCAAGATCAGGTCATGGCGAAGAAAACGCGTCTTGATTTACGCTCACGGTGGCCTGGTTTCCCAAAACAGCGCGGTCCAGTACGTCGCCAATTACCGTGAACAGATCCTGAATGCGAATGTCTATCCCGTGGCGATCATTTGGCGCTCGGACACCTTGACGACGTTGAAGAACATCCTGGCCGAGGCGATCTTCAAAAGGAAGTCTGAGGGCTTTTTAGACGATGCGAAGGATTTCATGCTCGATCGTCTGGACGACACGATCGAACCTATCGCAAGGCTGCTTGGTGGCAAGTCGCTCTGGGATGAGATGAAGGAAAATGCAATCCTGACATCAACTGCCACCCGTAAGGCAAAGGGTGCTGGCAGGATGGTTGCCGAACACCTTGTCGAACTTCACAAGGACGGAGAAGTCGACGAGATCCATCTGGTTGGTCACAGTGCAGGTTCTATCGTGTTGGCGCCGCTTGCAGGCTATCTCGCATCAAGGAAAGTTCCCATCACGAGCCTGTCTTTATGGGCCCCGGCATGCACCATGGATCTGTTCGAACGTGAGTATCGACCACTGATCGAAGGCGGCGCAATTGAGGCCTTTGACCTCTACACACTGGATAATGCATCCGAGTGCGACGACAACTGCGCCGATATCTACCACAAATCACTTTTGTATCTTGTAAGCCACGCCTTTGAGGACCACCCCAGGATCCCGACGCTTCGATCGACAGGCACACCCATTTTAGGCCTGGCGCGCGACGTCGAAACGCATATCCCCCGTTCATTCTGGCGAGCCGGCCGAAAATGGATAACGGCTCCTGACCCGGCCAGATCCAACGCTCGTCATCATGGAGACTTCGACGATGATGTCATGACAATGCTGTCTACCCTTGAACGGATCGTGAACAGGGCGAAGCTCAAGGAAAAGAGGACCGGGGTCTTGAAGGCACCCGAAAAGAAGGTGGCGGCATTCCGCGAGAAACTGGAAATGACACTTTCCCGGCGAAAGTGAGCTATCATCAGACCCTGTCGCTTTCAGACCGGCGACGTCTTTGAAGCCTGCCATCTGGTTGCGCATGGGAGCGACGAAGGACAATGCTGCGACGCGTTCGCATTCGTCCGCCCGGACCATAACTGTCCCGGCTGCGACGAACGCAGTGCTTCGCACACTTCAGCGTATTGCGGCGACTTTTCAGACAGGAAAAGAAGCGCTTTTTCTAGAACGGAATATCGTCGTCAAGGTCGCGCGAAAATCCACCACTGGACTGGCCGCCACGACCTGCGCCACCCGAGGCAGGACGGTCATAATCATCGCCGTAATTGCCGCCACCGGCATCGCCACCACCGCCACCGGCGCGACCACCATAACCACCCTGCCCGCCACCGCCGTCACCACGTCCGTCGAGCATCGTCAGTGTGGAATTGAAGCCTTGCAGGACAATTTCGGTCGAGTAGCGATCATTGCCGTTTTGATCTTGCCACTTGCGCGTCTGCAATTGCCCTTCGATATAGAGCTTTGCGCCCTTCTTCACATATTGTTCGACGACCTTGCACAATCCTTCATTGAAGATGACCACCGTGTGCCATTCGGTCTTTTCGCGCCGCTCACCGCTATTGCGATCGCGCCAGCTTTCAGAGGTTGCGATCCGCAAGTTCGCAATTGGCCGCCCGTCCTGCGTGCGCCGAATTTCGGGATCGGCACCGACATTGCCGATCAGGATTACCTTGTTGACGCTTCCAGCCATCTTTGTTCACCTTATCCGCCGCGTTGCCGCGGCCCAAAAATATCGATCGCGACAGTTTAGACCATCTGTCTTCGCCATTGATACCCAGCTATCCTTAATCCACAATGATTTTGTTCTTTCTTTGTTCCATTTTTCCGTTACTGTAGATCAACAGACTCACATCCATTGCGGTTGTTCGTTGCTTTGATCTCGACACAGCTGCGTCAATTCCTACATAAGGGCCTTGTCCTCCCACTGAGCAATCTAAATGAGTGAACTAAAGACGATCTCCATCCGTGGTGCGCGTGAGCACAACCTAAAGGGCATCGATCTCGATTTGCCACGCAATTCGTTGATCGTGATGACCGGCCTTTCGGGGTCGGGAAAGTCCTCCCTTGCCTTCGATACGATCTATGCTGAAGGACAAAGACGTTACGTCGAGAGCCTTTCAGCCTATGCCCGGCAATTCCTCGAGATGATGCAGAAGCCGGACGTCGACCAGATTGACGGACTTTCCCCTGCGATTTCAATCGAGCAGAAGACGACTTCACGCAATCCGCGATCGACCGTCGGCACGGTGACGGAGATCTACGACTACATGCGGCTGCTCTTTGCGCGCGTCGGTGTCCCTTATTCACCTGCGACAGGCCTTCCCATCGAAAGCCAGACTGTCAGCCAGATGGTGGACCGTGTCCTTTCCCTGGAAGAAGGGACACGTCTTTATATCCTGGCGCCGATGATCCGTGGTCGCAAGGGCGAGTACAAGAAAGAACTTGCCGACCTGATGAAGCGCGGCTTTCAGCGCGTCAAGGTCGATGGCCAGTTCTATGAAATTGCCGATGTGCCGGCACTCGACAAGAAGTACAAGCACGACATCGATGTTGTCGTTGACCGGCTCGTGGTCAGGTCCGATATCGCAACCCGGCTTGCAGACAGCCTCGAAACGTCGCTGAAGCTCGCTGACGGCCTCGCACTGGCCGAATTTGCGGACAGGCCGCTTGCAGCCGGGGAGACGGCGGCAGGAGGTGCAGCCAACAAGTCACTCAACGAAACACATGAGCGTATCCTGTTTTCGGAAAAATTCGCATGCCCGGTCTCCGGCTTCACGATATCGGAGATTGAACCGCGCCTGTTCTCCTTCAATAATCCATTCGGGGCCTGCCCGACATGCGATGGCCTCGGTTTCCAGCAGAAGATCGATCCGGCGCTGATCATTCCCGAGCCGGGCCGAACCTTGCGCGACGGTGCCATTGCGCCATGGGCGAAGTCGAGTTCGCCCTACTACAAGCAAACGCTCGAAGGTCTGGGCAAGGTCTACGACTTCAAGCTCTCGAGCCGCTGGTCCGATCTGTCACCTGACGCACAAGCGGCAATTTTGAGCGGAACCAGGGAGAAGGTGGAGTTTCTTTACGCCGATGGCGCGCGTTCCTTCAAGACGACCAAAACCTTCGAAGGCATAATCCCAAACCTTGAGCGACGCTGGAAAGAGACAGACTCTGCCTGGGCACGCGAGGAAATCGAGCGCTACATGTCGGCAGCACCCTGCCCTGCCTGTGACGGTTATCGCCTCAAGCCCGAAGCACTTGCGGTAAAAATCAACAAGCTGCATGTCGGCCAGGTCACCTCGATGTCAATCAAGATGGCACGCGACTGGTTTGAGGACCTGCCCGAGCATCTAAACGACAAGCAGAACGCAATTGCGGTTCGTATTCTGAAGGAAATCCGGGAACGGCTCCGCTTCTTGAATGATGTCGGCCTTGATTATCTCAGCCTGTCACGCAATTCTGGCACACTTTCGGGTGGAGAAAGCCAGCGTATCCGTCTTGCATCGCAGATCGGCTCCGGCCTGACGGGCGTCCTTTATGTTCTCGATGAACCGTCCATCGGTCTTCATCAGCGCGACAATGCACGCCTTTTGGAAACGCTCAAGCATCTTCGTGATATCGGCAATACGGTGATTGTTGTCGAACATGATGAAGATGCCATCATGTCGGCCGATTATGTTGTCGACATCGGCCCGGCTGCCGGCATTCATGGCGGTCAGATCGTCGCTGAGGGCGCGCCGGAAGACATCATGCAAAACAAGAACTCGCTGACCGGAAAATATCTTTCCGGTGCTATGGGTGTCCCTCTTCCAGCCGAACGCCGAAAGCCCAGGAAGGGGAAGGAAATCAAGGTTGTCGGTGCACGCGGCAACAACCTGAAAAATGTCACGGCATCCGTGCCCCTCGGCGTCTTCACAGCCGTGACGGGCGTGTCAGGCGGCGGCAAGTCGACATTTCTGATCGAAACGCTTTACAAGGCGGCCGCCCGCCGCATCATGGGCGCGCGTGAGATCCCTGCGGACCATGACCGGATCGACGGTTTCGAGCACATCGACAAGGTTATCGATATCGACCAGTCGCCCATTGGGCGCACACCCCGATCAAACCCGGCCACCTATACAGGTGCCTTCACGCCAATTCGCGACTGGTTTGCCGGATTGCCCGAGGCCAAGACACGCGGCTACGCGCCTGGCCGCTTCTCGTTCAATGTGAAGGGTGGCCGTTGCGAAGCCTGTCAGGGGGATGGTGTCATCAAGATCGAGATGCATTTTCTGCCGGATGTCTATGTCACCTGCGATGTGTGCCACGGCAAGCGATATAACCGTGAAACACTCGACGTTCTTTTCAAGGGAAAGTCGATTGCGGATGTTTTGGACATGACTGTCGAGGAGGGTGTCGAGTTCTTTGCAGCCGTCCCTGCAGTGCGCGACAAGCTGCAGGCGCTATTCGATGTTGGTCTCGGCTACATAAAGGTCGGCCAGCAGGCCAATACGCTTTCGGGCGGTGAGGCACAGCGGGTCAAGCTCGCCAAGGAACTGTCCAAACGGTCCACCGGGCGCACGCTTTACATACTCGACGAGCCGACGACGGGTCTGCACTTCCATGACGTCTCGAAGCTTCTGGAAATGCTCCACGAACTGGTCGAACAGGGAAATTCCGTTGTTGTCATCGAGCACAACCTCGAAGTCATCAAGACGGCTGACTGGATCATCGATATCGGCCCGGAAGGTGGAACGGGCGGTGGCGAAATTGTGGCGACCGGTTCACCTGAGCAGATCGTCGACGAAGAACGATCCTATACCGGTCATTTCCTGAAGGAACTTCTGGAACGGCGGCCGGCAAGAACAGTCGAGGCGGCAGAATAGCCGGACAGACGGGAGAATGAAATGAGCGGCAGTATTCGTGCAGGCATAGGAGGCTGGACGTTCCAGCCGTGGGAGGGCACCTTCTATCCTGAAAAACTGCCCAAGAGGCGACAGCTTGAATATGCCGCCAGCAAATTGAAGGTGATAGAGGTCAATGGCACCTATTACGGGTCGCAGAAGCCGGAAACATTTGCAAAGTGGGCGTCCGAGGTTCCCGAGGATTTCGTCTTCTCGCTGAAGGCAAGCCGCTATGCCACCAACAGAAAAGTCCTGGCAGAGGCACAAGGTTCGATCGAAAGGTTTCTGGGCCAGGGGCTGACAGAACTTGGGAGCCACCTTGGTCCCATTCTGTGGCAGTTTGCGCCCACCAAGAAATTTGAGCCGGATGATTTCGAGGCCTTCTTGAAACTCTTGCCGGACCAGATCGACGGCTTGCCTTTGCGTCATGTTGCCGAAGTTCGCCACGACAGTTTCAAGGTGCCGGAATTCATTGCATTGCTGGCCAGATACAATGTCGCACCGGTCTGCGCTGATCATCAGGACTATCCGATGATTGCCGATGTGACGGCGGACTTCGTTTATGCCCGCTTGCAGAACGGCTCGGATGATGTTGCAACCTGTTATGAGGCGGGTGAAATCGATGCCTGGTCGCGACGCGCAAGAACCTGGGCTGAAGGTGAAGTTCCCGATGACCTGCCATGCATTGATGCAGGCCGAAAGGTTGCCTGCGAACCGCGTGACGTCTTTGCCTTCTTCATTCATGAAGGAAAGGTCAATGCGCCGCGAGGTGCCATGGCGCTGCAAGAGCTGCTCGCTTCGTGATCAGGCGATCACCTGAGGATCTATATGATGAAGAAGATCCTCAGCCGTCATTGCGGGACCGGCACGCATTGCGCTTGAGCCGTGCAGATAGACCGCTGCCGCAGATGCTTCGAAAGCCGGCATTCCATTCGCCAAAAGAGCTCCGATCATGCCGGCAAGGACATCGCCTGAACCGGCCGTTGCCAGCCACGACGGCGCATTGTCGTTGATGGCGACGCGCCCCCTGGGATCGGCAATGACCGTGTCTGCCCCTTTGTAGACGATGACCGCATTGGCAAGTTCGGCTGCAGCTTGCGCCTTTTCGACCTTTCCAAGGTCTTCGTTCGCAGCAATTTCGGGAAAGAGGCGCGCAAATTCGCCACCATGAGGCGTCAATACCACGTTCGCCTCCCCTGCCCTGCAGCTTGCAAACAGACTGTCGCGATCACCTTGAAAGGATGTTATTGCATCCGCATCAAGGACAACGGGATGTCCCTTCAAGGTATGAACAAAGCTGCGCGCACGCTCCCCGATCCCGAAGCCTGGACCAAGTACAAAGGCATCGAGCCTGGCCGTGCTGATCCACGCATTCAATGCCTCTGCCGTATCGATTTCGCGAAGCATCACCGCTGTAAGATGGGCACCATTCACCGCCATTGCGTCGCAAGGTGACGCGACGGTCACCAGACCAGCACCACTCGCCAGTCCGGCATGTGCCGAAAGGCGCGCAGCACCCGTGTTCGACGCATGGCCCGAAAACACGGCCAGATGACCGCGACGATACTTGTGGGTCGCTGCATCAGGGGTCCGCAGGGCAGACCTCCACAATGACGGATTGTTGACGGCAATAGTTTTCGCATGCGCATGAACGATGCGTTTCGGAATGCCGATATCGCAAACTTCGATGTCGCCGCAAAGTGCCCGGCCCGGCATCAGAAGATGCCCGGGCTTTCTGGTCATGAAGGTGACCGTGCGCGCAGCCGTGAAGGCGCGACCAAGGGGAACGCCCCGCCGTCCGCAAAGTCCGGATGGAAGATCCACCGCAATCAGGGGAACACCGGAATTTTCAACCTTCTCGATAGCAGCCACAACTTCATCGGGAACAGCTCGGCCAAGGCCGGCACCGAAGATTGCATCGATGACGACATCGCCGTTTTGAACTTCAAGATCCAGGATGTGTCGTGGCAAGACCGGGCATTGCTGATACGCCTGCAGCGCATCCCCCTTGAGCTTGTCCGGATCTCCAAGGTGATAGACCGCAACATGACAGCCGGCGCAAACCAGGCGCCTTGCGCAGACATAGCCATCTCCGCCATTGTTGCCTGGACCACAGATGACAACAAAACGCTGTGCTTGTGGATAGTGACGCAGTGCTGCAGCAGCAACAAAACAGCCAGCCCTCAACATCAGGCTGAAGGTGTCAATGCCCGAATTGAGGGCCGCCAGATCCACGGCGGCCATTTCCTTCGGAGCCAAAAGGATTGTATCAAGGCTCAAGCACATGGCGTCAATTGAAACGAAATCGGCCTCAAGAACAAGATCGTTTACCAAAGAAAACCAGCGCCTATTAAAGAGGCATTTGCCCAAGATTTCGACTTGCTTTGCCCGCAATGGTGCATGTATTTTTCGCAAGCGGCTCAAAAGTGCATCAGGTCGGGTTCAAGCTGACGGCATGGCACTTGGCTGCAGTTGGACAGATGCGTGCATTCCGGCCCGTGAAGCGAGATTTGGACAATTTCTGCAGGTCCGGCTTCCCAGACTGGCATGATACCTGCATTAGTAACGCGAAGCCGGCAACGGCCACGTCAGGGAGAGAATGATTTCTCATGAAAAAGATAGAAGCCATCATCAAGCCTTTCAAACTCGATGAAGTGAAGGAGGCCCTTCAGGAAGTCGGTCTGCAGGGCATTACCGTGACGGAGGCGAAAGGTTTCGGGCGTCAGAAGGGGCATACGGAATTGTACCGTGGCGCCGAATACGTGGTGGATTTTCTACCCAAGGTGAAGGTCGAAGTCGTTCTATCCGATGAAAGCGTCGACACCGTCATCGAGGCAATCCGCAACGCAGCCCAGACGGGCCGCATTGGCGACGGGAAGATCTTTGTTTCCAACGTGGAAGAAGTTGTCCGCATCCGTACCGGCGAGACCGGTGTCGACGCCATCTAAATACCTGGCCGACGCTCGGCCAAGTCTCCAATCGTCATCTCATTCAAGGAAACGTTAAATGACGACCGCAAGTGATATCATGAAGCAGATCAAGGAAAACGACGTCAAGTTCGTTGACCTGCGTTTTACCGATCCAAAAGGCAAGTGGCAGCATGTGACGATGGATGTCGCCGCTGTCGATGAAGACATGTTCGCCGACGGCGTGATGTTTGATGGATCTTCAATTGGCGGTTGGAAGGCGATCAACGAGTCCGACATGGTCTTGATGCCGGATCCTGTCACCGTTCACATGGACCCCTTCTTTGCCCAGTCCACCATGGTCGTGGTCTGCGACATTCTCGATCCGGTATCGGGAGAAGCCTATAACCGCGACCCGCGTGGCACCGCGAAAAAGGCGGAAGCGTATCTGAAGGCATCGGGGATCGGTGACACCGTCTATGTCGGGCCCGAGCCTGAATTCTTCGTCTTTGACGATGTTCGCTATAAGGCTGATCCCTATAACACCGGTTTCAAGCTTGATTCTTCCGAACTTCCGTCCAATGACGATACTGACTACGAAACCGGCAACCTTGGTCACCGGCCGCGCGTCAAGGGTGGATATTTCCCCGTACCCCCGGTAGACAGCCTTCAGGACATGCGCTCTGAAATGCTGACTGTCCTCACCGAGATGGGCCTTGAGGTCGAAAAGCATCACCACGAGGTGGCAGCAGCCCAGCACGAACTCGGCGTAAAGTTCGACACGCTGGTGCGCAATGCCGACAAGATGCAGATCTTCAAGTATGTCGTTCATCAGGTCGCCAATGCCTATGGCAAGACGGCAACCTTCATGCCCAAGCCCATCTTTGGCGACAATGGTTCGGGCATGCACGTCCACCAGTCGATCTGGAAGGATGGCAAGCCGAGCTTCGCTGGCGACGAATATGCCGGCCTGTCGGAAAGCTGCCTGTATTATATCGGCGGCATCATCAAGCACGCCAAGGCCATCAACGCCTTCACCAACCCGTCAACCAATTCCTACAAACGCCTGGTCCCAGGCTACGAGGCGCCCGTTCTCCTCGCCTACTCCGCCCGCAACCGCTCGGCATCGTGCCGCATCCCGTTCGGGACCGGTCCGAAATCGAAACGTGTCGAGGTTCGCTTCCCGGACCCGGCAGCAAATCCGTATCTTGCATTTGCAGCATTGCTCATGGCCGGTCTCGACGGCATCAAGAACAAGATCCATCCCGGCAAGGCCATGGACAAGGATCTCTATGATCTGCCGCCAAAGGAACTGAAGAAGATCCCGACAGTTTGCGCCTCGCTGCGCGAAGCACTGGAAAGCCTCGACAAGGATCGCAAGTTCCTCACCGCAGGCGGCGTCTTCGATGACGATCAGATCGACGCCTATATCGAGTTGAAGATGGCCGAAGTCGTTCGCTACGAAATGACACCACACCCGGTCGAATTCGACATGTACTACTCGATCTGAGCGACAGTTCTGTTGGACGAAGACGGCGGGCAGTGCCCGCCGTCGGGCAAGCTGCCGGACAAGCTTCGCGCGGGCGGCGGGCCAAACTGCCGGTTGTGCGAATATCACGAGGTTTCGCATACCCTCTTGATTGCGTGCGATTTTATTCCCACATCAGGATGTGAAAGGATATCGCACCATGAAACAACGCAACGCCAAGTTTACCATTGGAGAAGTGGTTCGCCACAAGGTATTTCCGTTCCGTGGCGTAGTGTTCGACGTGGATCCGGAGTTCGCCAATACCGAAGAGTGGTGGAATGCCATTCCTGTTGAAATCCGCCCGAGCAGGGACCAACCATTCTACCATCTCCTCGCCGAAAACGACGAGGCTGAATACGTGGCCTATGTCTCGGAACAGAACCTGGAACACGACGAGAGCGAGATGCCGCTTCGCAATCCGCAGGTCTATCAGATCTTCGACCAGGGACCGACAGGTCGTTTGAAGCCCAAGGCACTGCTCGCTCACTAAGCTGCGATAATCACAACAAAAAGTGCGCCGGTGTCAAACACCGGCGCATTTTCATTTGGTCTGATGCTGTCACAGGTCGCATGAAACGATCCCGAGCAGTGAAACGACCTTACTGACCCTGCTTGGCAGCATCTTGTGCTGCTTCCAGCTTCTTGCGAGCTTCTTCGGCCTTCTTCTGCATGCCTTCCTGCAGGCTGCGCTGGCTTTCAGCCAGTTGCGACTGGGAAATCGGCTCGCCATCGAATGCGCCGGTAAAGCCGGTCAATGATATCTTGATCGGGTTCGGTGCACGCCGGAAATTGATCGACGTGAACACAACCTCTCCGCCCTTCTTCAGGCTGGAAATCATGGCGTCGGTAAGTGGAACTTCTGCCGTGCATTTGTCGGGAAGGCAGACCGCATAGTCGAGCTTCTGGCCTTTCGCTCCATCAATCTGCATCGTGATCCCGGGTGGAATGAGGCGCGCCGTCGGGACGGATACCTGCAATATCTTGCGGTTTACCTTTCCTTCCACCGTGATCAGGCCGACAGCGGTGATCAACTGGCCGTTTTGTGCCAGCATGACGTTTTGAACGACACAGAGATCGCTATCGTCCTGCTTGGCGCAGGTCTTGAACCAGCCAAGTGGCGGTGTACCTGCACCTGGTGCTGCGTCGGCATCTTGTGCAAACGCTGCAGTGGGCGCAGTCGCAGCTGCAAAAGAAAATGCCAATGCGGACATAGCCGTCCGAAGAACCGTGGTTGCCTTGAGCTTCATAACGAAATCCGTCTCCTGAAATCCGCTCGGGTACGGCTTCAGCCGCCCTCCCTCGGGTATTCTACTGCGCTTCACCTGTCGGCGAAATAAGGCAATTGAATGACCCGCTTGTTCGCAAATCCTGTTACATCGGGCGCGACCAGAGATCCACCCCTTCCTTTCCATTTTTTGAACGCATCCCCGCCATAGAGCTGAAGAAACCGCCTTTACGTTGGTGCCCCAATGGGCATTGGGGTATTTTGCGACGAATCAGAATTCGACCTTGATGGAGAGATAATGCGCCGTCTCGTTGCGTTTCTACTTGCAGTCTGCCTCGCCGGACCGGTCGTTGCCGAACCTGTACATGCCATTGCGATGCACGGGCAACCGGCACTGCCGGAGGATTTTGGCCATTTCCCCTACGTCAAGCCAGATGTCAAAAAGGGTGGCGCGATCCGTTATGGCGTCGTTGGCACCTTCGACAGCCTCAATCCCTTTATTCTGAAAAGCATGCGTACGACTGCCCGTGGATTGTGGGATCCTCAGTTCGGCCACCTTGTCTATGAGCCCTTGATGCAGCGCTCCGCAGACGAACCGTTTTCGCTTTATGGTCTCCTGGCAAAATCCGTTGAATGGGATGACGAGCGGACCTTCATCCAGTTCAATCTCAATCCGGACGCGAAATGGTCAGATGGAAAGCCGGTGACCGCAGACGATGTCATCTTCACGATGGAATTGCTGCGCGAGAAGGGTCGCACGCCCTACAGCAATCGGCTCACACCTGTGGCAAAGATGGAAAAGATCGGCACGCACAGTGTCCGGTTCACATTCAATGACAAGTCCGATCGTGAATTTCCGCTCATTCTGGCAGCCTCGACACCCATTCTTCCAAAGCATGCCATTGATCCGGAGACCTTCGATCAGTCGACTTTGAAGCCGCCGATCGGATCAGGCCCCTATCTGGTCAAGGCGGTTTCGCCAGGCGAGAAGATCATCTATGAGCGCAACCCCGATTACTGGGGCAAGGATATTCCCGCAAAGGTCGGCTTCGACAATTATGACCGTATATCCGTCGAGTATTTCCTTCAGGCCAGCACGCTCTTTGAGGCCTTCAAGAAGGGCGTCATCGACATCTATCTCGAAGGAAGCCCCACGCACTGGGTGCGCGCCTATGAGTTTCCTGCCGTTCACGATGGTGAAGTGATCCGCGATAGTTTCAAGCCTGATGTCCCGACCGGAATGGTCGGTTTCGTGTTCAATACCCGCCGTCACCTGTTCGACAACATTGACGTCAGAGCGGGGCTTTCACTTGCGTTTGACTTCGAATGGGCCAACCGGACCCTTTTTGAAAATGCCTATACGAGAACGGAAAGCTACTGGCAGAACTCTACCCTTTCGTCACTTGGTGTCCCCGCCGATCAACGCGAACTGGACATACTTGGACCATTGGCGGAAAAACTCGATCCAGCCTTGCTGGATGGCAGCTACCATGTGCCGAAGACAAACGGCTCCGGTGCCGATCGAAAGATCTTGCGGAAAGCTGTAGAGCGCCTGAAAAAGGGTGGCTACACGATCAAGGACGGACGCATGGCTGACGCGGCAGGCCAGCCCTTGCGCTTTGAAGTCATGACGCAAAACCAGGACCAGGAAAAGCTCGCAATAGCCTATCAGCGAACCTTGAAACTCATCGGCGTCGACATGGTGATCCGCACCGTGGATGATGCACAATACCAGGCCCGTTCCGCAACGTTTGATTACGACATGATCATCAAGTCCTACCCTTCCTCACTCTCTCCCGGGATAGAACAGGTCGGACGCTGGGCATCGGTGTCACGTGAGCGCCAGGGAAGCAACAATTTTGCCGGCGCAGCCGACCCGGTCCTCGACGAGCTGATCGAGGCGATGCTGGCCGCACGCACGAGGGAAGACTTCGAGGCTGCCGTCAGGGCATATGACCGGATGCTGATTGCCGGTCACTATCTCGTGCCTCTCTATCATGTCTCCGAACAATGGGTAGCGCGCCACAACTACATCGGCTATCCACAAACCACACCACTCTACGGCTTTCAATTGCCGGTCTGGTTTGACAGGCGCGCACAGGATTGACCGACTGCCGCAATCTGTCTTCGCATGAAAGGATCGTTTTGTGGAACGCGTGACCATTGATGTCGTCTCAGATGTTGTCTGTCCCTGGTGCTACCTCGGCAAGGCACGCCTGGAACTTGCCATCGCCGAGGTCCAGGATGAATTTGGCGTGGACGTGAACTGGCGGCCCTATCGTCTCAATCCGGAGATCCCGCCGGAAGGTATCGACCATGCGGCGTCACTGGCTGCCAAGCTTGGCAGCAAGCAAGCCGTGGATGAGGCGCATGCGAGGCTGTCGCAACTGGGCAAGGACGTCGGAATCGATTTTGACTTCGACGCGGTCACGATCAGTCCCAACACGCTGGATGCCCATCGGCTGGTTCACTGGGGCCTGATGGAGGGGCGTGACGTTCAAGACCGTGTCGTATCGGCTCTTTTCAAGGCCAATTTCGAAGAAGGTCGCAATGTCGGAGATCACGCGGTCCTTCTTGAGATTGCTGACGAGGTCGGTCTCGACCGTGACGTGATCACAAATCTTCTTGCAGGCGATGCCGACAAGGAAAACGTCCTTGCAGAAGTCGACGCTGTCCAGAAGATGGGTGTTTCAGGTGTCCCATTCTTCATCTTCGATGGCCAGTATGCGTTGAGCGGCGCCCAGACACCTGAAGTACTGGCCGGTGCCATACGCGATATCGCAAAAGCGAAGGCTGACGCCCGCAAGGGCATGAACTGAAATATCCCGGATACGCATGTCAACTGATCAGCCTCTCAAGGGTGTTGTCTTCGCGTTCGCAGCATTTGCGGCCTTCGCGTGGAGCGATGCCAGCGTCAAGATGATAGAAGGTGAACTCGACACCTATGAGATGGCGTTCTTCGGGGCCCTGTTCGGTCTCGTCGGCCTGCCATTCCTGTACAGGTCCGGAGACCGGCTTGTCGACATTGTGAAAACGACCAACCGGCCGCTCTGGCTGTTGCGGGCAATTGCAGCGGCCCTTGGCACGATCACAAGCGTCACAGCCTTTACCCGCCTTTCGATGGCGGAGGCCTTCGCCCTGATCTTTCTGCTGCCCTCATTTGTAACGATCATGTCGGTCATCTTCCTGAAGGAACGGGTCGGATTGCGCAGGTGGAGTGCCGTGGCCATCGGCTTTGCCGGCGTCCTGGTTATCCTCAGGCCAGGCTTCAGGGAATTGTCCATCGGACACCTGGCCGCGATTGTCGCCGGTCTTTGCGGCGCCATTTCAATCATCATCTATCGGGCAATCGGACCGACGGAAAAGCGTATCTCGCTTTATGGCGCGGGCATTGTCGGTGCGCTTGTTGTCTGCGGCACGTTGATGATTCCACAATTTGAGATGCCGACAGGGCCGCAGTGGTTCATGCTGTCAGGGTTCGGACTGTTTGCAGCCCTTGCAACGATCCTGCTGATACATGCGACAAACCATGCGCCGGCAGCACTTGTCGGTCCCACGCAGTACAGTCAGATGCTGTGGGCCGTTCTTATTGGATATCTTGTCTTTGGTGACCGCATGGACATGCCAATGCTCGCCGGCATTGCGCTGATTATCGGCTCAGGCCTCATGACACTGGCACGCGAGAGGATCAGGGGCGTGGCATTACCGCCAGCTGTCGCTGCGGATGCGCCGGCAAATGCGCTCGCAACCGTTGACATTGCCCAAAGCGACTGATTTTTTCTCCGTCACTCTTGGCATTCCCCAAGGATCATCTTCATCGTGGACGTAAACCATCCCGTAAAAGGCCGCGGCAATCTACGGGAGCGTATCTCGCCAGACGCTGTTGAAAGCCGGTTCGCCAACGCATTTTTTGGCCATGCGAATGTTTCGGACGATACGGTTGCCGCATATTTTCGCGGCAGCTTCTTTGGACATCTCCTTTCGAAGACGATTGCACGTCAGGTCCACGCTGGCCGAAAACGACTAAATCCTTCGCTGTCGCGATTGAAACCACCCGCGACACCAGGAGTTGAACATGTCGTCCTGGTTCAAGCAGACATGTCCGGTCCCTTCTGTCGTCGGGGATCATGGCCGTGATGGTGCCGACGGAAATTTGGGGTGACCAGTCTGTATCGATGATTTCGTCATCGTCGCGGACCTCCGCCACGGCTTCTTCCAGCATCTGCTGGTAGAGCTCGAAGCCGACCTCCTTGATATGTCCCGACGGCTCTTCGCCAAGGAGGTTGCCAGCGGTCGTTGATCGCCGCCCGGACGGCGTCGATATCACGGCTAATGCCGGTGGCCAAAGCGGCCAGGTCAAAGCCTTCTGCTTCAACGATCCGCTCGTCCACAAGAGAGGCTTCGTCACCTCGAAATACTGTCAAACTGCGGTGGCAAAGGTTGCTGGCCGTCCCTGAAAGCTGAAGCGCATGGACGTGGATAAGCTTTCCGGACACACCTCGTCGGTGCGTCATGTGACGATCATCCGGACGTCTCCGGCGCCCCGGCGATCGCGTGGGCGAACTTGCCCATCAGGCGCACGAGCTCATCGACGTCCTTCGGATCCCAGTTGGCAAACACGGCGCCGGCGATACGTTCACGCGCCGCGTCGATCTTGTCAGTCATCGCCTTGCCCTTCGGCGTCACTACAGCCTCGTTGACGCGGCGGTCGGCGGAGCTCTGCCTGCGCTCAGCGAGGCCAAGGCTTTCAAGCTTGGCCACCTGGCGGCTGACGGTGGTGTAGTCGCGACCTACCCGCTCGGCGAGTTCGACGATGCCGATCGGGCCAAACCGTTCGATACCTACCAGCAGCGGAAAGAGAGCGCGGTCGAGCGCAATGCCCGCCTCGCGCACCATCTCTTCGTCGCGTTGCGGCTTGTTCATAAGGCTGACGATGTCGAGCAGCGTTGCGTGCAGCACGCGAACCTGCTCGCCAATGTGTGTATTTTGCACGTTTTCTATTGACGGCATATCGTGACTCCTATTATGTGCATAATACACACATGGAGATCGACATGGCAAATGATTTTACCGCAGACGTGCTCGTCTGCGGGGCGGGAGCGGCTGGCCTGACGCTGGCCATCGAACTGGCACGACGGGGCGTGTCCTTCAGGCTGATCGAGAAGATGGCGGAACCTTTCCACGGCTCGCGCGGCAAGGGGATCCAGCCTCGCACGCAGGAGATGTTCGAGGATCTGGGAATTCTCGACAAGGTCGTGGCCGCTGGCGGCACCTATCCGATGATGCGCGACTACCGTCCGGACGGCAGCTTTGTGGAGAAGGACTTTGGCGAACGGCCCGAGCCGACGCCGGCCGAACCCTATCACATCCCGTTGATGATCCCGCAGTTCAAGACCGAGCAGATCATGCGCGAGCGGCTGATTGAACTGGGCGGCCGTGTCGAGTTCGGCCGCGAACTGCTCGGCTTCAGGCAAGACGGAGACGGCGTCACCGCCCGACTTTCCGGGCAGGACGGCAATCAGACGGTCCGCATGCGCTATCTCGTCGGCGCCGATGGCGGACGCAGCTTCGTACGCGGTGAGCTCGGGATTGCTTTCCCAGGAAAAACGCTGGGCGTGCGGGCCATCGTCGCCGATGTCGCGCTGACTGGGCTCAGCCGCGGCTGGTGGCACCAGTTCAACGGTGGAGACATGGCGCGGATTATCTCGATCTGCCCGCTGGGCGGGACAGATCTGTTCCAACTGCAGGCGGCGGTTCCGCCCGAGGAAGATGTCGATCTCTCGGCCGGGGCGCTTGAGCGGATGATCGCGGAGCGGATCGGCCACAGCGATATCAGGGTGCAGAAAGTTTGCTGGGCCTCGGTCTATGCGATGAACGCACGGCTGGCAGCGCGCTACCGGGTCGGCCACGTGTTTTTGACCGGCGACGCAGCCCACATCCATCCGCCGACCGGCGGCCAGGGTCTCAACACCAGCGTGCAGGATGCCTACAATCTCGGCTGGAAGCTTGCGGCTGTCCTGCGCGGCGCAGGCGACAATCTGCTCGACAGCTACGAGATCGAGCGCCGCCCGGTAGCCGAGGCCATGCTCGGCCTCTCGACCCGATTGCTCGATGCGGGCAAGCGCGGTGATATCAGCCGCGGGCGCGAGGTGCGGCAACTGGATATCGGCTATCCGGTTTCGCCGATCAACGTGGAATCCCTTTCGAACGTGGCCGGACTCCGGCCCGGAGATCGCGCTCCAGACGCGCCGGTCAAGGGCGCTGCGGGCCAATCCACCCGGCTGTTTCAACTCTTCAAGGGGCCGCACTGGACACTGCTCGTCCATGGGTGTCAGTCCATTGCACCCCGGTCCGGGCTGCATATCCATCGTCTCGGCGAGCGCGGGGACATCATGGACGCCTGGGATCATATTCGCGACGCCTACGCGCTGGCGCAAGGCGAATGCGTTCTGGTCCGTCCCGACGGCTGTGTCGCCGCAATCCTGACGCTGGATGCCGACGGATCAGCGCGGCTCGACGCTTGCCTCGCCGGCATGGGCTTGTTCGCGCATGAGGAGAACACGCTATGAAAGCCGCAATCATCAGGGTCGCCGGACAGGCTCCCGCTCTGACCGAATACCCAGCTTCGACACCCGGTCCGGGCGAAAACCTGGTTCGGGCTACCGCTGCAATCGCCAATCCTGGCACGTCGTCATGGACGGCGCTTACCAAGCCTGCCCGTATGAAACCTGGCGAGACGGTTTTTGTCAAAGGCGCGACCGGCACATCCGGGCGACTTGCAGTGCGGATTGCCCGGCTGTTGGCCGCAGGCTGCATCGTGGCGACCGGTAGGAAAGCAAGCGCCCTTGAAAAACGACAAGTGCTCGGTGTCGATGTGACGATCCGGTTCCGCGAGGACATGGAGGTTCTCCAGTATCGCCTCATGGGAGATTACTCCAAGGGCGTCGATATCGTGCTGGACGACCTCTGGGGACCAAGCGCGCTGAACCTCCCGGTCGCCGCAGAGAAAACGGGCCGCAATGCGGTTTCCATGCGCTTTGCTCGGATCGGGTCGATCTCGGCGCCGAAGATCACCTTGGCCTCAGGCGTCCTTCGCGCCCCGGCGATTGAACTGATGGGCAGTGGCGGTGGCAGCATCGCCCTGCCGCACCGTCTTCACCATGACCACGGAAGGAGCATGATATGACGCTCCAATCCTCGCCCGAGACTGCCGTTGGGACACAATCACTGGACTGGTGGCGTATCCTGCCGGTTTTCGTGATCGTCTGCGCCTATGCTGCCGGAACCGCCGCGGTCCTGCCAGTGCTGCCTTTCCTTATCCGCTCGATTGGCGGCACACCGCTGGTGCTGGGCATCGTCATCGCGGCCGAGGCTGTCGGCCAGTTTGTTTCGGCCCCGGCGCTCGGCCAGTTCTCGGATCGCTACGGCCGCAAGCACATTATCATTGCCTGCCAGGTTGTCGCTGCTGCCAGCCTGCTCTTGCTGGTCTTTGCACCCAATGTGGCCGTCATCCTGATAGCGCGCGCCATGTTCGGCCTGACCGCCGGCAACATCTCGGCCACCGCCGCCTATGTCGCGGACCATACCAACGCCGGGAACCGTCGACAGGCAATGGGCATCCTGATGGGTAGCGCCGGTGTTGGCGGGATCGTCGGCGCCGGGCTCTCCGGCCTTCTCTCTGACACATCCCTGACCGCTCCGATCCTTGCCGCCTTCGCACTGGTGGTGCTGGCGATCGGGGTGACAGTGATGCAGCTCGACAACAGCCCTGGCTTCGGTCGGGCCAACGGCCACAGGCCTTCTGCAGAGAAAGCTTCCTTCAAGGCGATCCTGGCCTCTCCCGCGATCCGCGTTCTCGTCGTGGTGATGCTCTGTCACTTCTTGGCCTACGGCATGTACATCTCACAGATGCCGGTCTTCCTCGGCGATACCTTCGTCTGGAACGGTCATGCCTTCACTGCGAAGGAGCTCAGCTATCTCATCATGGCCGACGGCGGGATCAACGTCTTCGCCCAACTCTTCCTGCTGGGCTGGCTCAGCAGATGCTTGACCGAGCGCAGCCTGATCCTCCTGATCTTCGCGCTTATTGCGACAGGCTTTCTGACGGCCGGCCTTGCCACCACCATCCCCGTGCTTCTGCTCGCCGTCTTTTGTGTCAGCACCGGTGACGCCCTGGCGAAACCGACTTATATGGCGGCGCTCTCGACCCGCGTTGCACCGGAACGGCAGGGGTTCGTCATGGGCGCAGCGCAATCGCTGGTCGCGCTGGCCGATATCGCATCGCCGGTCCTGGCAGGGTTCATCCTGGGATATGCGCTCTACGGCGTCTGGATCGGAATTGCTGTCGCCATAGCTGCCACTGGAGCGCTCATTGCCGCGGCAAGGCTTCCGAAGTGTGATGGCGCTTTCGCGTGAAAGCAATCCGCCGAACCTCTCCTGTTCAATCGGCAGGCTACCCCTGCGGCCAGGCTCATATCCAGACCAAATGCGTGATCGAACCCTTGGGGTCGTCGCGTGCCAACCGCGGTGTGATGTCCATGAAGCGCTTGAGCCTTGTGGTTATTGCACTCCTCATTGTGATCGGGGTGCGCGACCTCCGGTCGCCCGCTGTTGTCCTTGCGGATCAGGAAAGAAGTTCAAAAAATACTGCGGGGAAAATAGCTGCATGACCATCGAGTGGCAATGACGACCGAATTCATGTCGATCCCGATAGCCTGTGTATCAGCATTCCGTTATCCTCCATCACTGAAGTTACTGTTTGCAAGGGGTTCATTACGGACCTCATCGAAATTCGCTCTGCAGTCAAAAACCTTAAGATCGAGTGTTTCAAGGCTAATCCTTCGCTGTGGCGATTAACCACCCGCCAGGAGTTTAACTTACCTTCCTGGTTCCAGCAGACATGTCCGATCCCTTATGGCGCCGGTCACAACACCAGACGCGACCAGGTCACTGCGGTGCCTTTGCCATTTCGGCAAACTGCTTCATCAGTTGTGCGGCAACGGCAAGGCGCTTGTCGGGTGTTGGCAGATCACGCGTGAGGAAAATGCTCTGGTCAGGCCGGATCTTGGCCAGTGATCCCTGTTTGGCAATGTAGCCGACAAGGGCTGCAGGATTGGGAAACTGCTTGTCGCGAAACGTCACGACCAATCCCTTCGGCCCGGCGTCCAGTTTTTCGACATTGGCCACGCGGCAAAGCGATTTGACGTAAACCACCTTGAGCAGGTTCTGGACCTCTGTCGGCAAGGGACCGAAGCGATCGATCATCTCCGCACCAAAACCATCGATCTCGGAAAGGTCCGATAGCTCACCCAGCCGGCGATAAAGACCCATGCGCAGATGCAGGTCCGGAACGAAGTCTTCGGGGATCATGACCGTGATGCCGACGGAAATTTGGGGTGACCAGCCCGTATCTATCATTTCGTCATCGCCACGGACCTCCGCCACGGCTTCTTCCAGCATCTGCTGGTAGAGCTCGAAGCCGACCTCCTTGATATGTCCCGACTGTTCTTCGCCAAGCAGGTTGCCAGCGCCTCGAATATCGAGATCGTGACTGGCAAGCTGGAAGCCCGCGCCAAGTGTATCGAGCGACTGCAGGACTTTCAGGCGGCGTTCGGCAGTTGCGGTCAACGTCCGGTTCACCGGCAGTGTGAACAGGGCAAACGCCCTCACCTTCGAACGCCCAACACGCCCACGCAACTGGTAGAGCTGTGCCAGACCGAACATGTCCGCACGATGGACGATAAGAGTGTTTGCGGTTGGCACATCGAGACCTGATTCCACGATCGTGGTCGACAGCAGGACGTCGTACTGGCCATCATAAAACGCGTTCATGATGTCTTCCAGTTCGCCCGCGGCCATCTGACCATGTGCGACGGCGACCTTGAGTTCGGGCACGTCCGATTGCAGGAAGGCCTGAATGTCCGGAAGATCTGCCAGTCGCGGACATACATAGAAGCTCTGGCCACCGCGGTAGTGCTCGCGCATCAGCGTCTCGCGGATAACGAGGGGATCAAACGGCGAGATGAAAGTTCTGACAGCCATCCGGTCTACTGGCGGAGTGGTGATGAGGGACAGCTCCCGAACACCTGTCATGGCAAGCTGAAGCGTCCGCGGAATTGGCGTGGCCGATAGCGTCAGGACGTGGACATCCCCTTTCAATTCCTTGAGG
>JAEWDP010000106.1 GCA_023390055.1 Pseudomonadota bacterium
GCGCGTCTATCAATGCAGACAAGGACTGCGCCTCGGTGACCGAACTCAGCCAATAGCGTCGCAGCAAGGGGTCGAGGTCGGCATAAGGATCGCCAAGACATTGAGGGAAAGCGCTGACCGCAACGAAGGTGGCGAACAGGCCGAGCCCCACCAAGGCAGAAAGACGCATCGCAAATGTGCGTGACAGCGACGGGATGAATGTTGCCAGCGCCAGCCCGCCGCCACCAAGGACGGCGAGCGTAGTCTGCGGCAATGACATCGCATCACACGCGACCAGAAACCAGTTTTGCGGTAGCACCGTCGTGGCAAGGCAAAGCGCTGCGGTTCCTGCAAAAGCAAGCCCGAACCAACGCGCGACCGTCACATTTCGAGTGCCTCCAGCGAGAAATCCGCCCGCGGCAACGGCACAGGCCGCCGCGGCATAGGGCGCTGCCTCCATCCCGATGGCCACCATCAGGGCAGCGCAGATTGCTGCCGCAGCCCCACCGGAAGCGGCAGATCTGCTGCCTGCCTGTAGTGCGGTCATCATCGCGTAGATCGTGCCAAGCGCCAACGCCAGCTGGGCATTATGGTGATCGAGTGCGCCGGGCACAAAGACGTTGACGAAGAGCAGCGCCAGCCCGCCGGTCACGGCAGCCGGCAAAATTGCCGCATCCCCACCAATCAGATGCGTCGCGCGGATGATCAGAAAAAGGCTTAGCGCAAACAGGAGCATCGGCCATATCACCAATGCAGCCGTTTCGCCGACAATCAGGATGAGCACCGCGATCGGCAGGTCGATCAACCGCGACCAGTGCATCTCAAAACCGCCTTCCAGCCCCATGCGATACTGGTTCAGATCGAACCATGACTGACCGGCCAGAAGGTCGCGAACCTGCACCAGTCGTAACAGGCTATCATTGTCGCCCTTGCTGTCAGTCAGCGTCGGAAATCCACGCGCTGCATGGAAAGCCAGAAACGCCAGCGTCACCGCGATGGCGATACCGGCATGGCTGACCGCCGCAGACCGCCCATCGGTCCGAAATAACGAGGAAACGCTGCTCAAGTTGAAATCCGCCTCTGCCAAGCTGTCGCCTAACCTGACCTTAACCCGTTCAAGAAATAGTAAAGCCGACGTCGCAAGCGCGTTTCCTTCTCGGAGTGCTCCATATGCAAGTGCTGTCCCGGCCCGACCCGACCATTGCGGTGGTGCTGCCCTGCTACAACGAGGAGCAGACTATCGGCGCGGTTGTGCGCGGATTTCGTGACGCGCTGCCGCAGGCCGCCATCTATGTCTACGACAACAATTCCAGCGACCTGACCGCCTTGCAGGCGCGCGCTGCCGGCGCGATCGTCGTGCGCGAACCGCGCCAGGGCAAGGGCAACGTCGTGCGCCGCATGTTTGCCGACGTTGACGCGGACATCTACATTATGGCCGATGGCGACGGCACCTATGATCCGCACGACGCGCCGCAACTCATCAACGCGCTGGTGACCGAGCGTGTCGACATGGTCGTCGGCACCCGCAGAGGCGTCACGGACGATGCCGGTCGCGCCGGTCACGCCTTCGGCAACAGCATTTTCAACCTGCTCTACCGCTCCCTGTTCGGACGCGACTTCACCGACATCTTTTCCGGCTACCGTGTGTTTTCCCGTCGCTTCGTCAAAAGCTTCCCGGCAGTGTCGACCGGGTTCGAGATCGAAACCGAAATGTCGGTGCATGCGTCGATGCTGCGCATCCCGGTCTGCGAGATGACGCTCGATTACGGCCGCCGCCCCGAAGGCTCGGAATCGAAACTCTCGACCTTTCGCGACGGCGCGAAGATCCTCTGGATGTTCGCCATGCTGATGAAGGAGACGCGCCCGGCGCGCTTTTTCGGCGCGCTGTCGGCAGCTTTTCTGGCCGTGAGCGGTGTGTTCGCCATTCCGGTGCTGTACGAATACGCGTTGACCGGTCTCGTGCCGCGCATGCCGACCTGGATCCTGTCGATGGGGCTTCTATCGCTGTCGATGATCATGATGGTCGCCGGCCTGATTCTCGATTCCGTCGCCCGTGGCCGCGCCGAGCAGAAGCGGATCCACTATCTTGGCCTTGCCCCGGCACATGGCGTGCCGCTGCAGGACAATGCTGCGGTTGCCGCTCCGCTGGCGGTCAGCCGCGCCGGATAGATGACGATTGGCAACAAACCCGCAACCTTGTAGAGCATCGCAGACATCAACCGAACAGCGAGAGTCCGCCATGGCCCTGAAGGTCGCGGTCCAGATGGACCACATCTCCACCGTCTCGATTGCAGGCGACACATCTTTTGCCCTGTCGCTCGAGGCGCAACGGCGCGGCCACAAGCTGTTCCACTACACGCCCGACCGGCTTTCGATGGAAGGCGGCAAGATTTATGCCCGCCTCGAGGCGATGGAAGTACGCGACGTTCAGGGCGACCACTACACGCTTGGCGAAGAAGTGCGCACCGACCTGTCGGAGATGGACGTGATCCTGCTGCGCCAGGATCCGCCCTTCGACATGAACTACATCACGACGACGCATCTGCTGGAGCGCATCCACCCGCAGACACTGGTGGTCAACGATCCGGCCTGGGTGCGCAACAGTCCGGAAAAGATCTTCGTCACCGAATTTCCCGATCTGATGCCGGAAACGCTGATCACCAAAGACCCGCGCGAGGTCGACGCGTTCCGCAAGCAGCATGGCGACATCATCGTCAAGCCGCTCTACGGCAATGGCGGTGCTGGCATCTTCCATCTGCACGAAGCCGACCGCAACCTGTCCTCGCTCCTCGAAATGTTCGAGCAGATGTTCCGCGAACCCTACATCGTGCAGCGCTACCTCAAGGACGTGCGCAAGGGCGACAAGCGCATCATCCTGATCGACGGCGAGCCGGTCGGTGCGATCAACCGCGTGCCGGCCGAACACGATGCACGTTCCAACATGCATGCAGGCGGGCGCGCCGAGCCGACCGAACTGACCGCGCGCGAACGTGAAATCTGCGCCCGCATCGGCCCGTCGCTGAAGGAACGCGGCTTCATCCTCGTCGGCATCGACGTCATCGGCGACTACATGACCGAGATCAACGTCACCTCGCCGACCGGCGTCCGCGAGGTCAAGCGGTTCGGCGGCGCCGACATCGCGGCCTTGTTCTGGGACGCGGTCGAGGCCAAGCGCGCCTGATCGCGCCTTTCGGGAACTCTCTTCCTCCTGTGACGTTTGGGTAAACCCCATTTCATCAGGAGGAAGACATGTCGGGCTCCGAAACCGTTCACGAACTGGTTCTGACACGCCTTATCGATGCGCCGCGTGACAAGGTCTGGCGCTGCTGGACCGAGCCCGATCTGCTGGTGAAATGGTTTGCCCCCCGCCCCTGGGAGACGGCATCCGCGTCGCTCGACCTGCGCCCCGGCGGTTCGAACCTGATTACCATGCGCAATCCTGACGGCGAGGAATTCCCGTCACGTGGCGTCTATCTGGAAGTCGTTCCAAACGAAAAGCTGGTGTTCACCGACGCCTACACCGATGCCTGGACCCCGGCGGAAACCCCCTTCTTTACCGCCGTCATCACCTTCGAGGACGAGGGCGACAAGACCCGCTACACCGCGCGGGCTCTGCACTGGAAAGAAGAAGACCGCGCGGCTCACGAAAAAATGGGCTTTCACGAAGGCTGGGGCCAGTGCGCCGAACAACTGGAGGAAATCGCACGCACTCTATAGTTCGTGTCTTTCTGGAACTCGCAACACACGCTCGATTCTTACAACCAGGCATCGCTGCCGATAATTATTGAATCCATTGTGTTCTTATTTTGTTCTTGAAAACATCCGCTTTTCATGTTTCATTGATGTCGCTAGGGAACTCGCATTGTAGCCTTTATGGCCACGCTGGAGGGGGCGGTGGTTTCTCGCGTCACGACAATTGCATTCAATGGTGTGGAGGCCGTGCCGGTCGATGTGCAGGTCATGGTCGGGCCGGGCAAGGTCGGGATGCACATTGTCGGCCTCGCCGACAAGGCCGTAGGCGAAAGCCGCGAGCGCATTCAGGCCGCCTTATATGCCTCGGGGCTCTCGATGCCCGCCAAGAAGGTCACGATCAATCTCGCACCTGCCGATTTGCCGAAAGAAGGCAGTCACTACGACCTGCCGATCGCACTCGGGCTGATGAGTGCGATCGGTGTCCTGCCCGCTGACGCGCTTGGCCCCTATGTCGTCATCGGCGAACTGGCGCTCGACGGAACGATTGCATCAGTGGTCGGTGCGCTGCCGGCGGCCATCGGCGCCAATGAGATGAACAAGGGCCTGATCTGTCCGCACTCCGTCGGTGCGGAGGCGGCCTGGGCCGGCGAGAATATAGACATCCTCGCGCCACGCAGCCTGATCGCCATCGCCAATCATTTCCGCGGCACCCAGGTGCTGACGCGCCCACAACCTGCCGTTCACGCACCTCCAAACGACCTGCCAGACCTTTCGGACATTAAAGGTCAGGAGGCCGCCCGTCGCGCACTGGAGATTGCCGCCGCCGGTGGCCACAATCTTCTGATAGTGAGCCATATTAAATAGTTTAATACCCTACAATAGCTTCATATTGTATGGTATTATTTACCTATTTATTACTATACAATATTGACCTGAGATAGCCAAACCTGAGCTTAGATGATATATTTCACGCATGAACTCTCCTCTTGCTTATTCCTACATTCGCATGTCCACCAACCTTCAATTGAAGGGCGACAGCCTGCGTCGACAAATCGAGCTCTCGCAGACTTATGCAGATCAACACGGTCTGCTTTTGGTTTCCGATGAAAAACTACATGACATTGGAGTGTCCGCGTTTAAAGGTGACAACGTTTCCAGCGGAGCACTAGGAAGGTTTCTCGCTAGCGTTAAGGCCGGTAACATTGCGGCGGGCTCCTATTTATTGGTGGAATCTTTAGACCGGTTATCGCGTCAAGATTTACTGCCTTCAGTCCAGCTTCTTCTTGACATAATTGGACAGTCGATCCACGTCGTTACCCTGTTGGACGGTAAAACGTACTCCAAAGAAAACTCTGATATGGCGTCGATGATGATGTCGATCGCGTTGATGAGCCGGGCACATGAAGAGTCGCAAACCAAAAGCCGCAGAGTAGGTGAGGCGTGGAAAGCTAAGAGAAGCCGAATCGGCGACCAAAAACTAACAAAGATTTGCCCAGGTTGGCTAACTTTATCGCCGGACAGAAGATCGTTCAAAGTAATAGATGAACACCGAAAGACCGTTGAATACATTTTTGAACTGTCCGATCAAGGGATGGGATCTTATTCCGTCACCAAGTCTCTCAATGAACAAAAGATTCCGCCCTTTGGGCGAAGCGCTTTATGGAATCAATCTTACGTAACAAAGATTCTCCAAAACCGCGCGGTGCTTGGTGAGTATCAGCCCCACATACTTCTTGACGGGAAGAGGAAGCCGGAAGGGGAACCTATCGCTGACTACTTCCCTCGCATCATCGCTGACGGACTTTTCTATCGCGTTCAGCAAGCCCGACGCTCTAGGGGCGTCGGCTCCGGCGGGCCACGCGGCGAAAGCCAGCGCAATCTTTTCACTCATATCGCAAAATGTGGATATTGCGGCTCCCCGATGCACCTCGTCAACAAGGGCACAGGCCCCAAGGGGGGCATTTATTTAAGATGCCATAGAGCAATGGTTGGCGGAGAGTGCACTAGGGTTTCTTGGAAGTATGATGAGTTCGAACAATCATTCCTGTTTTTCGTTCGTGAAATCGATCTCGACAGCGTCGTAAATGCTGCGGCTCAATTCGAAGCAAAACAAGAGTACGACAACGCTAAAAAAGGTCTTACCGCGAAACGCGAACATGAGGAGTTGCGTCGCGAACGGCTATTGGACCTCTTAGGAGATGAGCGGCAGGACTTGGCCATCCTTAAGGAGAGACTCGCTTCCACCGAACAAGAGATACAGCGAACAAACCTCGAAATAGCGTCTCTGGAAGATCCCACCGATGCCTTACAATCAAATACGCCCTCGTCAAATGAGCTGCTCGATCTGATTGCTGGCGTTCGCGGAGACGGTGCCCTCGACAAGCGGATAAAATTAGCGTCGCACTTAAAGTCGATAATCAGCAAGATTTCATTGGAAACAGAGGGCAATACCCCGCTGCGCTCTCAACAAGCAAAACGGGCCGAAGTTTTTTCCGACAAAGATTTTAATACTCGTTTTCTCAATCATACGAAAGCGATGGATGAAATGTTTGAAAGTGGAGAGCCACAATTTACCGTTTACTTTGCTGATGGTCGGTCACGCGTAGTTCGTGTCAAACGTGGAGACCCCACCAGCTTTATTCAGATGCTCATAGGCGAAAAGAACGACTTTGGGGAACTAGGCAAACCCAGAGAATGGACCGGGACCGAGCAAGCCGGCTGGTTCTTGTCTAAAAATATTCAAGAAAAAATCGGTGGCGACACCTAATATCTTCACCTATCGCATAAATAATAGAAACTATAATCTACGACTATTATACGGCTATCCTCTAATATTATCGATTATACTCAAAATTCTATAATATCGCACTCTCGGCGTACGATATTATATAACTATATCTAAAATTTATACTTATACTACAAAGGTGATATGCTGAATAATACAATATATAAAGATGAATTAAACAAATGGTTATACAATATAATATTAGATTATGTAAATTTCAACAGACTAATTACTGACGACATTCTGAAATACATGTCAGAAAATATTGTTTTTATAACATTCAATTTTTCTAGAGAAAAATTGGCTCAGCGCATCCAAACCAATGAACATATTGTACCTTTCGGTGATATTGAATTCAAACAGTTTGGCCATTTTTACAACATAGTCTGTCGAGAAATACTTGGTAGAGACTTCCTTAAATTACCTTCGCACGAAAAGCCTCTTGCAATAGCTTGTCTAGACGCTGAGGGCTCTCGCTACTGGAGTGCTATGCGTGATATTAGGAACGCCCACATTCATTCTATTTGGGTGATGAAACCAGGAATGAAGGAAACAGTGTTGGCCTTACGCAACCGGGCGCTCTCTATGGATATTTTCGATTTTAATCAGATAGACGTACAACCGTTTCGATCCAGCATAGACGATTCTCTCCCTACGCTGATTTCATATCTCTTGAAGTTTGACGTTTTCAACCAACCCAACGCGGAAGTTGCGGATGCACTAAGGTTCTATCCGCTAGCAAAGGATGGACCGCGTTACGATAATGCTTCGTGGTAAGGCGTTCAATCTATAGGGTCGCCACCTGCTTCACATGACGCATGATAATCACGTGCACTCTCTGAGATGCCGACGTTGCGCTGTGGGTAACACCGAGGAGTTTTTTGTATATACCCTCGGCTGACTGGCTTTGGAATTGAAAACGTCAAAGGATGCTCGTCGGCTGCCGATGCCGGTAAAAATATACGCAGCCCCCAAACGAATGTAGCGACAAGGGTCAACGTTATCAAAAGATACCTACGCGAGGTCAACGGTAGGTCCTGCATAGCCTAGCATTTGATGATCAAAGTTCCGATACATTGGAACGGAGACAATTATGAACATCAACACCTTGAACCTCGCGAATGATAAGCCACCTGTCAAGTCGGATCGGAAGATCGCCAGACGTATGAAGCTTGTCGATGGCGCTACCGTACAGAGTCAATTCGCCAAAGAGGAAGCTTCGGGCACTAAAATTACGACTAGAAAATGGTATTGGAAAGAACCGGACGAAACGTATCGTGCAAGTTTAAAGTTGGGGCGCGTTGTCCTGGAGCTCGCCAAAGGAAAATTTTCAGTGCGATGTAACTCTCTTGAAGAAGTATCAGAAGTTTATGCAAAACTTGCGATGATGGTAACATCGGGAGACTTTGACGAACAACTTGACGGTTTCGCGGCTGCCACAAGGAAACAGTTCAACAAAGACCGCTAAGTAGTCAAGCCTTAAAAGCTGATGCGCTTCACCTCCACAGCCCGTGTGTCGGCCTGTCGTCGATCATAGAGCTGGGTCGTTCTCGTTGAGGCATGGTTGGCAAGCAGCGCAGCAGTCTCAAGCGTTCCACCATTTGCCAGATACGCCGTTATCCCCGTAGCCCTGAAAGTATGATTGCAGACGCACGTGGTAATATTAGCAGCACGAGCTCGCCTTTTCACCATCGCATACGCGTTAACTGGATGAAGCGCTCTTTCAGAAAGAAACCCGGTTTTGCGGTCGTAGGAACGGAAAACTGGTTGTTCTGTCGTAAGATCGACTCTGGCAGCGTCCATATACTCCAAAAGCCAGATTTCTGCTTGTGAGTGAAGAGGCATCTCGTGCAGTTTGCCTCTTTTCTCACGTAGCAACACCCACAACGAGCCAGATCGTCTTGAGATATCCCTGCCCCTCAAGTCCAGCGCTGCACTTATTCGAGCGAATGTGAAGAGCATTAATGAAATCAAAGCGCGATCACGCATACCGAGGACAGTTGAGCAATCGATAGAAGCCAGCAATTGCCTTGCCTCGGATTGTTCAAGAAACGTCGTCTTCCCCCTGGCCAAAGTTTCTCGCGGACTTTTCACTGCCGATGCAGGATTCGCCCCGACATGCTGTTGCAATGTCAGCCAATCAAAGAAACCACGCAGTGCGGCAAGTGACAGCTTTACCGTTGCAACAGCACACTCGCTCATAAGAATTTCTCGCCATGCTGCCACATGAATAGGAAGTGTAGTTCGCAGCGAAAGGTTCCTCTGCCCGAGCCACGTCAAGAATTTTGAACAAGCTCGATAGTAGGCCTTTCGAGTATTCTCATTAGCGATTTCTACAAGAAAATTAATAAGTAAAAACCTATCAATATTACTTTTCTCGAGAGCTGATACTGGTATCACCTTCATGTATCATGTGATACTACCAACTGCCTTCCATTGCCAACAATTTATACCATATCACATAACATACATTATATTATACGACGATGTAGCCCTCGGGGTCGATCCGGTCGGACACTGAAACAGAATACTATGATTCTGTTTCAAATGTTGCGCCGAAGTTTAAGTTTTTATTTCTTAACCGGTTGTTTGGGAACAGAACCTTTTAAAATAACTGGATCTGCACTTTTGGCTTTAGGGGTCAACGTTCTAGAGGTATCCCTCATACCTATTGTACAATCACCGCCCCCCCAGCCCCCCCCACTGCAGGATGCGCCATCACCACAAGAAACAGCCGTTGTAGCCCCGCCTGACCCTACGTGTATGCATTTGCCACCCCAAGCTTTACCATCTTTTGCGTGGGCAGGAATAGCTAGTATAAGAGCAATAGCGAAAGCAAAAGATGCATACATAATTTTATTAGAAATACTATTTGCGCTTATCTCTAATTTATTCAAATTCATTACTATCTCTCCCTCGTTAAATGAACGACCTAACATAATCATATGATATATGAATGGTATCTGAACGCACCATGCGTTACGCAGCAACTCGTACGCTCGGCCAATCCACTTTGGATCATTGCCACGAATTTTTAGAAGCCGCATCGTAAAGGCAAAGGGTATTCTCTGCAGTTAGCCTTGCCAGTGGCGGCTGAGCGGGGAAGCCATGCGGTCATGGGCACCTTATGACCTACATCCTATTCACTTTACGTTCAGATTAAGGCACGCACATTGTTGATGCGAAGTTCATATTTTAGAAAAAGAGAGAATGTAGCAATGAATAAATTTCTAAAGTTTCTAGCAGTTTCAGCTTTAACTTTCACCGCCTGCAGTACATTTTTTGCTACAGCTTCTTACGCTGAGTCCGAGGTCGATAAGATGCGAAGAACCTGCCATGATGACGGAAAGAGGATCGGTATTCGAGCTGATGGTAGCTTGGGGTGCGGGACTGGACTTAAAGAAATTGAACCCAGCGGTAATTCAGAAGAGGGCATCAAAAAGGAAGATCCAAAAAGCTCCCCAAGACCAACTAAAAGTATTAATGGCGGTGCCGGGAAGGCAAATGTTCAGGATCTGCAGTAATTAGAAATAAGTATGGCGCTAGCGCTGCTTTTATTCGTAAATCTACAATTATGCTGAAAGGCTCGCGCATCGCGTGGGTCTTTTCTTTGAATGCGTGCCCGTTCCATAAATAGCGCTTCTGCGGCCCTCGCCACTCTTTCGACGGACGGCTGGGATTCTGGTGATTGAAACAGAGTTGATAATTCTGTTTCATTCAGATTGATGCCCGCCTTTTGGTTCGGTTAATACGAGCAACGCTGCCAGCACTATCTGCCCTACATAAAGGGCAATGACGCCGATAATCATGATCGTGAATAGGTTCAGAAAAACACCTGTCTGCATCCAAGTGGAGAAGGCCCACCAGATCTCGGAAAACGGGGGTGTAAAGAACGTTATCACGCCTGCCAAAACGCTATCCGATATTACCCAAGCGTAATAGGTGGTAGCTACATGAACAACCAAAAGAGCCAGCTTTATGCCGCCATACAAGAGGGCAGTTAGTCCTGCGAGGATGATATGAATATGTCGCATAAAGACGATTATACCAATTTTCTGGTGGCGTGCCGAAAATACAAGGCTTTAAAGATCAGATACGGCATACTTTTTAGACCTATCTGAGATTATGAGCCTCTATGACATTCTTGGCCGCTCCCGCGCAGCCGTCACTCATAATAGTTGCTTCGATTGAAAGCATCCGAATCGGGCTGGCCAGAATTTTCTCTTTGACCGGGTTAACATTTAAGCCACTATTATCAAGCATATAAAATAGTACAGCAACCCGGGAGTTCATCGGGTTTACGATACAGTGACGCAGCAGCATTCGAACATCCCTCGATATTTTTTGAGATGGTATCGGCCCGCGGTTAGCTTTACAAAAATCATCTATCGCGTAGTCGGTGAATTTACGAGCGTTGGGCTTGGCTAGAAGATTGGATGGGGCCATTAGACCCACGGAAAATACGCCGATGACATAGTGCCATTTTGTGCGGTCATCCTTCACAAAGTCCCCGATCCCGGTGTCAGAATTCAAACCGCTGTCAACAAGGGTTTGCAGGACGTCCTGGAGAAAAACTCGGTAGCCTATATCTGCGCGGCTAACTATTTCCACAACGAAGTCGTGGGCTGCTGCCGCTATCGCTTTATCTTTGCCCCAGCCAAACATTTGCTACCCTCATCCCTTTTGAGCTGTTTCTATCACGGCTCAGCGTGCTAGTCGCGATCTCGCGCAATTCTTGGTGGGAATACGTGGACGTTCATCGCAGAACGTCAACGGCCGTTCCACACTCCACCGCTTCAACGGCGATGACATCTTCGAGGGGATGTGGCTGGAAGAAAGCTCGCAGGGAATGTGGCGCATCCAGATCGACGACTAGCTCCCAAGTGCTATCCGATCGGCATGTGCTTGGCATGTGTGGGAATTGAACCCTCATCTAGCCTCTTGCTAGAAGGCCGCTCTGTCCAGTTGAACAACATGGGAGTATTTGTCGCTTACGCCAGCGCCTCAGCTTCTACCTGCCCGCAGGCGAGCGATGGGTGGATAATCTCCAATATGGAACGACGTTAAAGTTGCTACAGAAACACGTCGATGTCCGTTATGGCGAGGGAGCGATATGCGAAAATTTACAATAGTGGCAGCTTCGATTTCCATTATGGGCCTCACATCAGGGGTACATGCGGAAACCTATCGCTTGATACACGCCATCGGAAACGAAGAGCATGAGGCCGCGCGGGGGCTATCAAAGAGCGAATGCGAAGCGCGGAAAGCCGAACTAAAATCAGTTGCTACAGCATTGGGGACCTATAACGAGAGTACAGGCTATGGGTCGATAACATGCCTACCGGAGAGCGTTTTCGAGGATTGAGGCTGCAAGCTACTCGTGGATGAAACAGAATTGTCAATTCTGTTTCAAAGTCGAAGCGCAGTCTGCTCCCGTAACCTTCTGAACTCGATCCATTCATGCTTTACTGCGACCGGATAGGGAACATCAGATGCCTAATTACAATTCAGAAGGCCCGCTTTGGTCGCTGTTCTTGGCAGAGAACAAAGCCGAGTTTTTGAAGCGAGCTGACGAGGTCACACTATCGGCCAAGGTCATCGAGCGCACAGCACTCTTTGCGGCCACAAAGCAAACGCCGTTGCGACACATGATCGGGAAACGGGAAACTCACCCTGTCACACTGACCGACGATGATTGGAAGCGTGTGGATCAAACCAAAAAAGCAGGAAAACTACTCGCGGCGATCAAAGAGCATAATCGCGCTATATTCCATGCGTTCTGGTTTGAGGTCGAGGCAAAGGGCAAGCCGTGGTGGCTGATCTCGTACGATCTCCGCGACCGAGAAACTCACAGCAATCACTGGAAGGCCACAGGCCTGCCCCATGCCCATATCATCAGCTATCTAACGCACCCACGCGACCAGCTCGAAACTCATACAACGGCGCTTGCCAAAGACCCCAAACATAGGTTGCCCCATGCGGTCCATGTCCGTTTTGAGGATGACGGATGGCGGGATTTTATATGGGGGCCTGCACCGAAAGCGCCCCTATGAGACACTCTCGAATAACCGCCCCAGCTCCATAATCGACGTCACGCGCTGCGCTGGCGCAGTCCCATAATGGCCATTATCAAATTAGAGCCATCAAGCCATACACCACCATTAAATAAATTTCATTCTAATAATAAGATATTAAAGATATTTTTATTATGCAAATTAAATCCCCCTCGACCAGATTTGTGCTAAGATCACGCACAGGTCGTCATGCACCCGACACATCACGACTGCCTCTCCTATATATTTGTACTTATCATTACTAAATCCACTGTTAATGATTTGAGCGTTATAATGAGCAGGAATCACGCTCGTTAAACCACGAACAATTCCATTGATATCTCTACGTTAAGTCTATATTGAAGACTATATTATTTGCGAGAGAGGGGGCTCTTTCGGGAGGGGGAGGATGGGCTCGAAAAGCTTATGGGCGACTTGCAAAACTTGTAGCAAGCAGATCTCCACGTCGGCACCTATGTGCCCTCTGTGCGGCGCTAGGCAAGCTCGATACCGTTGGGTTAAGTGGCTTGGCGTCGGAATAGTTGTCTTTGCAGTCGCAGGTGCCGTTACTCGAGGACACGAATCCGCCTCTCGTGACACACAAACCGCCAAACCAAACCAGCTATCCTCAGAGAGTTCCGTGGCCGTGAGGCTGCCAGACCAGCAGCAGCGCTTTTTGGCCGTGGCGAAAGACTACGCTGAGAGATTTGCATCGGCGAAGAACGAGCTTCAGCAGAGTGTCCTTCGGCGCGAAAGAGGCGTTTCGCTCATGGATGCTCTTGGCTCTCAACGCACCATGGCCGGATGGGTGGGAACCATAGTGTCTCTCCAGACCAACACCCAGGGTAGGGCAATATTATCCGTTCGCCTGTCACAGAATGTTGAGATATCGACTTACAACAACGCCTTATCGGACGTTGCGTATAACACGCTGATTGATCAGGGAACGCCTCTCTTCGACGCCCTCTTGAGCATGTCTGTTGGCGACAAGGTCGCTGTTTCAGGGACCTTCTTCCCGTCTGACAGTGATTGGATAGCAGAAACTAGTTTTACAATTCGTGGATCGATGACCGACCCCGCTTTTCTGGTCCGGTTTCACACCATTTCGAAGCAATAGGAGTAAACCAATATGGCGATAATCGCTTGTCCAGAGTGCCAGCAAAACGTGAGCGACGCAGCGTTTAAATGCCCGAATTGTGGGGTTCAGCTGCGGAAACCTAAACGAGGCTTCATGGGCAAAATATTCAAGTGGTCATTCATTGCATTCAATGCATTGATGTTAGTGTGGGTCGTTTCGGGGCTAGGGAACGTGAGCCAAGGGTTCGACCAACTCTCAAGCGATCAACAAGCCGCAGCAGCTGTTGGAACCGGCATAGGCGTGATGCTCATTATGACCATCTGGATGATTGGAGGCGTGATTCTTGGCCTCTTTGTGCTGTTCACGCGCCCTAAGATGTCATGAACAACCAGATCCCAATGAGAAATCACCGGTACTGATAGCATGGCATTCATCCTCGGCAGCGCCAAGGGTAAAGCGTAAAATTTGCGACATTCGGATAAGCCTGCCGGGGGTCGGACCACTCTTCCTGCTTGCTATCAGCTGCTCAGGCAGCATCGCCCAACAGGCGACCTGAAAACCTAGGTTGTGCAATAAAAGCAGCATGACTAAGAATTGCAGAAGATACTAGTGCGCCAGATCTTATTAAGAAATGGGAAGAGATAAGTGAAGGTTACCGGGGAACTTTTAGGGCGCCCGGCAAAGAAATTGACATTTCTGCCGCAATCAGAATAGAAATAATGGTAGAATTATGCCTTGATACAACATATCATCGCATATGACTTCCACCTCAAAAAATAATAATAGTTTATATTTCAGAACAAATTATGACGTCATAGATTTAATAAGTGGCGACTTTTCTGAGAAAATCCATCTGATATGGCACAATAGAGTGTCTGAATATCTCACCGCTACAGATTTTCGACGTCATGTTTGGTGCGGTTGGTTAGCTAAACATCATCGATGCGAACGTTCCGAAGAAGAAGTCTTTAGCTTCTTAACTAAGTCAAAATCAAGGGACATCATTGCGGACACGTATGGATCGTGTCCGAACGGCTATCTCTCGGTCCTGAAGCGTCTGGGGACGGTAGCGAGGAAGCCCCGTGTATATCAATGTCTGTTCAAGACACTTTCGTATGGCGGGTACCGGGCCAAACTGATTCATCACGCTAAAGATATCGATGATGAACTGATTTATCAGCTGGCTGCGGTCCCTAGTGACGAATTCAGCAATATCATCGTGTCCTGTTTATATCGTAGATCGGTGGATCCCGAAAAGCTTCTAGGAGCTGTTTGGGTTGCCAGCCAAGTTTCATCGAGACTTGGACGTGAGCAGGTCGTTGCTGCTATGTGTGGAGCTTCAAATCCCATGAGGGCACTGCGTGATCTAGTTCTGCAATTACCATTTCCGTCATCCCCCATAACGTATCAATCACCGCTATTTCCGGTGGGAACGGTGGAAGAAGTAAGAGCGCTTTCGTTGAAGTTTCAGAACTGTTTAAGAGAGACGGATACTCTTTCGGAACTCGCTTTCGCCATCCAGTCGGGACAGCAGTGCCTCTATCATTGGAATGATGAGGAGAATCCGGCTCTCGTACTAGTCAAGAAATTTTCATCGCTGGGATGGGTGATCGAGGAGGCTTATGGCATTGGGAACAAACATCTCGATGAAATTACGATGCATCGGATCGAGTGTGCATTCGGAACCACCGGTACAGTTTGCCTTGCATGGCCCACTGAAATGACGATCCCAACGCGCGGATGGTTTTTCGAATAAGGCCAGATCCTCACGACCAAATATTGCGCGCAATGAAGTCAACCACGGTATAATATTAATACTATATACTATGCTCATGATCGGCCCTCCCGGTAGCGGCAAATCGATGCTGGCGCAGAGACTGCCGTCGATCCTGCCACCGCTTTCCCCGCGCGAACTTCTGGAAGTGTCGATGGTTGCCTCGGTGGCCGGTGAAATCGCCGGAGGCAAGCTGTCGGACCGTCGCCCGTTTCGCGCGCCTCATCATTCCGCGACTATGGCTGCCCTGACCGGTGGTGGGTTGCGCGTGCGTCCCGGAGAAGCCTCTCTCGCCCATCATGGCGTGTTGTTTCTGGATGAACTGCCCGAATTCACGCCACAGGCACTCGATTCGCTGCGCCAGCCACTGGAGGCTGGTGAATGCGTCGTTGCGCGTGCCAATGGCCGCGTGACCTACCCGGCCCGCTTTCAGCTGATTGCGGCGATGAACCCATGCCGCTGCGGGATGGCAGGTGAGCCGGATCATCGTTGCGCGCGTGGTCAAAGATGCCAGTCCGACTATCAGGCGCGCATCTCCGGCCCGCTGCTCGACCGCATCGATCTGCGCGTCAATGTACCCGCCGTCTCAGCCGCCGAGTTGATCGGCCCGGCGCGCGCCGAGACAAGCGCAACCGTCGCCGCGAGGGTTCAACAGGCGCGGGACATACAAGCTGCGCGCTATGCCAGCCTCGGCTTCGAAACCGTGACGGTCAACGCCAACTGTCCCACGGCACTGATCGAGGAAATCGCCGCCCCGGACATTGCCGCCATCACGCTTCTGCGCGACGCCAGCGACCGGCTTGGCCTGTCGGCACGCGCCTATCATCGTGTCTTGAAGGTTGCGCGAACATTGGCAGACCTGCAGGGGAACGCCGTTGTGGGACGGCTACATGTCGCCGAGGCGATCTCCTATCGGATTGCCGGCGAGCGCCTGTTGCAGCAGGCTGCGTGAATAGAAGTCTGCGGTGTGGTCGCAGTTCAGCCTACTGGACGGCACCGACGAGCATGTTCTGATCTTCACGCAAGGAAACCCAACGGCCTGTATGGGTTGCCGCCTGTCGCTTGAGGAACTGGTAGCCCGTCTTGTACCAGAGCTTGACATCGTCATTCAGGTTGTCGAGCACGAAATCACCGCGATCCGTACGAACGGTGAGGACCGCATGACCTTCCCCATCCGGCTTGCGCAGAACGGTGATCAGCAGGTTGGACAGCGAGATACCTTCTGACGCAAGCTGGCGTCGCTTTTCCAGAACATAGTCTTCGCAATCGCCGACGCCCTGGTCAGGGTAAGCCCAATGCTCTTCCTTGCCATAGATGTCGAAATCGCTCATCGGCGTGACGGCATCGTTCACCGCCCTGTTGATGCGTGAGATCAGTTTCCAGTTGTCATCTGTCAGCGTCATCGGTCCACTGTCACGGACCCGGATAGAGCATTCTGCTGAATTGGTCTGGCAGAACTCATAATGACCGATCGGCTGCGACGTCAGCCCGCCGGTAATCATCGAGTGAACGCCGGACGCCTGGGAAGTGCTGCTGGTCGTGGCGGCAAAGAACAGCGCTGAGGCTGCCAGCGGCCACAACCGCCATCCGTCCTTGTTGGCTTTCATTCTCGCCACCCCGAGCTCACTGAATCTGTAGGTCGTTAATGAAACGTTAACCGTCCAGTCAGGGGCAAGTCAATCGAAGCTGCGGGCGTCAATGCGAACATGGTTACCGTGAGTGTGCCGGTGTGACAGCAATTCCACACCGACAGACGACGACCATCATTTTCTCGTTGAAACAAGGCGCGGTTTGGCCGCCGCTTTTGGCTTCTGCGCGTCTGCCATCGCATTGGCCGCAATGAAATCGACGATCCGGGGTACGATCTGTGCGCGGAAACGCGAGCCGTTGAACACGCCATAATGCCCGACCTGCGGCTGCATGTAGTGGGCACGCTTTTCCGGCGGGATATTGCTGCACAGATCGTGTGCAGCCTGCGTCTGGCCGAGGCCGGAAATGTCGTCGTTCTCGCCTTCGACCGTGAACAGCGCGACATTACGCACCGCGCTCGGGTC
>JAEWDP010000121.1 GCA_023390055.1 Pseudomonadota bacterium
GGGTAGATCCGCCCCGAAATCAGCCGCGAACTTTGCCGGGTCGATAAGCAGGAAGCCATCCTTTGTCGGCTTGATATCGTTGGTGGGTGACGGCATCGATTGGAGCAGTTGTGCGGTGCTTTCGCCCTTTTCTGGCTGCAGTGCCGCAACATAGACAAGTGCCTTGACCTTGGGATCATCACCTGCTGCCGTGATGATCGTGCCCCCATAGCTGTGGCCGACGAGAACGACGTCCCCGTCCTGCTGATCAAGCACGCTCTTCGTGGCTGCAACGTCCTGATCCAGGCTTGTCAGTGGCTGCTGGACGATGCTGACATGATAGCCGTCGCGGGTCAGGATGTCATAAACGCCGCGCCAGCCCGAACCATCCACGAGCGCGCCATGGACAAGCACGATGTTGCGCGCATCCGCTAAGGCTGGGGCAGTTAGGACAGCAGAAGACAAAAGCGCTGCAATGAGGCCAACGGCCGCTTTACTGAAGTTCGACATGGGCGGTAGTTCCTTGAGTTTTTCGCTTGGAATTACGGAGGCTTTGAAAGCTTTGGGGGACATGTCTCTCCTCTATCCAGGGAGGGACGGACGTGATTGCTTGTACTTACTGCTTAACGACAATTGGAGCCTTGATCGGCACGCGTTCATAGAGGTCGATAATGTCCTGGTTGAGCAGGCGCACACAGCCGGAAGAAACTGCCTTGCCAATCGAGCGCCATTGCGGATTGCCGTGCAGACGATAGAGTGTGTCGTGGCCACCGGAGAAGATGTAGAGCGCTCGCGCACCGAGCGGATTTTTCAGGCCCGGCTCCATGCCGCCATTCTCGATCGAATATTTGGCCAATTCCGGCTGGCGGGCGACCATCTCGTTCGGCGGCTTCCAACGCGGCCATTTCTGACGCCACTGAATGATGCCGTTGCCCTGCCAGGCAAAGCCATCGCGCCCGATCCCGACACCATACCGCATCGCGGTCCCACCCGGCTGGACGAGATAGAGAAAGCGTGAGGGGGTATCGACGACGACGGTGCCAGGCGCTTCCCCAGTCGGATCAATGACCTGTTGACGGTAATAGCGCGGATCAATCTGTTTGTAGGGAACCGCAGGAAACCACCATCTTCAATGGGGCCGTAAATGACCGCAAGTTCGGAATCTGTCGGCGCGGCCGCAATCTGCACAGGGCGAACCCGATCCAGGAGGCGCGTCGGCTGCGGATCCAGCATCCGGCCGGCTCCGGAGGTTGACGTGCAACCTGCCACGGCCCAGGCCGCAGCCATCGCCGAAAGCGACAGAAGGCTGCGGCGAGATAACGAGGTATCAAAGCTCACGCTCATTCCTCGTCCTGCCATCTGCGCAGATCCGTCTGGTCATGATAGGCCATGCGATCAGGCGTGGTGATAAACTCAATCATCGTGCCCCACGGCGTGCGGCAATAGCAGACCTTGTTTCCAGGACCTTTTTCGGTTGCGTAGGGAATAGCGCGTGGTGCCGTGAGGGCTGTTCCGCCGGCCTTCTCAAAGCGCTCTACCGATGCGTCGATGTCGTGGGTATAGACACCGAAATGCGTAATGCCGAAGTCGCTCGGTGTAACCGGCTGCGCTTGTTTGGGGCCGTGCATTGCGAAGAGCTCGATGTCAGGCCCGGATCCGATCTTGACCATCGCCTGCGCACGCACAACCGTTCCCGGGTAGGCACCAGTGGCCCGCTCGAACTCGGGTCCCTCCCTGGCCGGATCCTGCGGCCCGAACGATTGGTAGATCACCTGGCCGCCAAAGGCTTCCACCAGGAATGATTTTGCTGCCTCGATATCGGGCACTGTGATGCCGATGTGATTGACGCCACGAATTTGAGGTGCAGTCATGACAGTTTCCTTTCTTGTTGAATCGATGAACGTGTTAGGGCTCAATTTGCCCGGATCGCAGAGTTCACTTGGCCTTGAGGAAATCGATGAGAGCAGCGGCCACTTCATCCGGGCGCTCGTCCGCCACATAATGACTGCAGCGGGCAATCGAGCCGCCCGTTACATCTGTGGCGAACTCCTTGAGCATTGGGACCATATGAGCACCAAAACGCTGCTCCCCGCCGAGACCTAAAACCGGAATTCGGAGCGGTTGTTTTTTGTATTCGAGCGCGGCCGCATGGTCGGCGGTCAGTGTGCGGTACCATTCCATGCCACCGCGCGTGCGACCAGGAAGTGCCATTGCTTTCGCGTAGATGACGATGTCTTCAGGATTAAAGGTGCTGTGATCGTAAAACCGCTCCGCCATGAAGGCCGAAACATAATCATATTCGCGGCCATAAATCAGGCATTCCGGCAGATCCCGATTAGCATGGAACGCGAAGTGCCAGATCTTTGCCGTCGTCGCCTCCCACTGGCTCCAGCCAGGAAGCGGAACATCGAGGACAGCAAGGTGAGTAACCGAATCTCGATAGATCGCGGCCAACGGGAATGCGACCATTCCACCAATGTCATGGCCACACACAGCATAGCGATTATGCCCGAGGGCGAGCATTACTTCGTGCGCGTCGCGCGCCATCGTCGCCTTGTCATAGCCGTCAAGTGGGCAGTCGGAAAAACCCGCACCGCGCAGATCAATCGCCACCACGCTAAAATGTTCGGCCAGCAGCGGCATGACATGGTGCCATTCCCACCAGGTTTCCGGCCAACCGTGAAGCAGAAGGATCGGCGGGCCGGAGCCCCCCCTGACGGCATTGATCTTGATGCCATTGACCGGCACCAGCTGCTGGGCAAACCCTTCCAATGTTGGGATCATAACTCTTTCCCATCGATGTTGATGTTAAACAGAGCTAACGACCAGCTCAGGGCTGATCGAAATCGGTCGCGATCGAGATGTCGCGCCAGGTGTCGATATCACGGCGAAACGAAGCCAACTTCCGCTCAGCGATCGAATGCGCAGCGGGACCGAGCGGCAGATGAAGCGGGGCGTTATCGGCGTCGACCGCCTGCAGGATCACTGTAACCGCCTTGTCGGGATCGCCTGCTTGGTTGCCGTCGTTGGTTTTGCGATAGTGCCTGCGCGAACTCGCGGCGTATTCCGGCATCTCCTTGGCCGCCATCGTGATCGAACGGCCAAGGAAGTCGGTCCGAAATGGCCCAGGCTCGACGATCAGCACGCGGATGCCGAACGGCTTCAGCTCGCCGGAGAGTGCTTCGGAAACCCCTTCAACCGCAAACTTGGCTGCATTGTAATATGCTGCGCCGCCGCTGCCCGCGATCCCTGCGCCAGAAGACATGTTGACGATCACTCCGCCCGAACGTCGCAGTGCAGGCAAGGCTGCCCTGGTGGTTTCGATAAGACCGAAAACGTTCACCTCGAACATCGGTCGATATTCTTCGGGCGTCCCCTCCTCAAGCGCCCCAAACAGTCCGTATCCGGCATTGTTCACAAGCACGTCAAAGCCGCCGAATGTCTCGACCGCCTTTGCGACTGCGGCTTGCGCTGCCGCCGCATCCGTCACGTCGAGCGGCAGGGTGATCATACGGCCGTCGAATGGCCGAGCCATTTCTTCAATCGAGTTGACGTTGCGGGCAGTCGCGACAACCTGATCACCCCGCTGTGCCGCAGCGAGGGCGAGCCGTTGTCCGAAGCCGCTCGAGCAGCCTGTTATGAACCATGTTTTCATGACGTTTCTCCGCCTGTTTTCAGAAGATGACTTGAATCTAGATGTTTATATTTGTACTTGAAGTGACAGTTTTGTATTTTCAATGTTCACTTTTGTAAGGGCATGGCCATGGAGTGGAGTGACGTAAAAATCTTCCTTGCGATTGCGCGGTCCGGCACGCTCGGCGGCGCTGCGCGTGCTCTTCATACAAGCCATCCGACCGTCGGCAGGCGGCTTCGTGTCCTTGAGGATGCCATCGGCCATACGCTCTTCCAGCGGACCGCGGACGGTCTCGTGCTGACCGAGGAGGGCCATGGGATCATCTCCCTGGCAGAGCAGATGGAAGAAGGCGCGCTTGCAATGGAGCGCCGACTCGCCGGGCAGGAGCAAAATCTCAAAGGCAATCTGCGCATCTCATCGGCAGACTGGTTCGGGGCTTATGTCCTGCCTCCCATCGTGGCGGATTTCTCGAAAGCCTACCCCAATGTAGACGTCGAGATCCTGACCGGCACTCGCCTGTTCAACCTCGCCCAGAGGGAGGCCGACGTTGCCTTTCGCATCGTTCCGTTCGACACTGCCGATGTTATTCAACGGCGGCTCTTTAGGCTCGAATACGGCGTCTACATCGCCGAGGAGTCGCCCGACCCTAAATTCGGCGACGGGACTGGTTTCCGTCTGATCACCCACGACACTTCGACAGGGCAATTCCCCGACATAGCCTGGCTCTCCGAGAGTTTTCCGAACGCGCGACCCGTGCTGCGATCAAACAACCGAAACGTCCAGGGGCGAATGTGCAGGCAGGGTGTTGGGATCGCAGTCCTGCCCCGCGCAGTGGGCAACCAAATCCCGGGTATCCGCAGACTTGAACTACCCAAGCTCCCGCCCGCGCGAGACATCTGGATGGGATATCATCGGGACCTGCGACGTCTTCAGCGTCTTCGGGCGTTTATCTCGACCGTCTCGGACCACATCACAAATGCCCCTGCATGGTAAGCCGCGCGAAGAAGATCGATTTTCCCCGCCGATCCACGGCCGCGGTAGGACAGCCGCGACAGACAATTTACTTGCTGGCCGCAATCTCTCTGTGCCGCTCCACCACAGCGCCCACGATCATTGTCATCAGCCCTTCGACGAAGTGGCGACTGAGGCCAACCTCATTGGCGATACTCATCACTCGATCCAATTGGCGTCGCTCTCGCTCATTATCGATCGCCGGCAAAGCCTGTTCGGCTTTCAGGTGGCCGACATGCTCGGTACAGCGAAAGCGTTCGGCCAGAATATAGAGGAGAGCTGAATCCAAATTGTCGATGGTCCTCCGGTAGGAAGCGAGTTGCTGTGCCACATCATCTGTCATCATTTGAATATCTTCCAAGTCGTTTCATAGGCGCGAGGTAGAGCTTATGAGATGGGATGCATACTGCGACGCGACAGGGCGATCGTCAGCCAAATTGCCGAAACCAGGAAGTAGAATGCTCCGACGCCAGCGTAGCCCGCAACCGTGGCGATAGAAGGCTCCTGAGGCATTTGCGCCTGAAAGATGAAGAGAGCACCGGCCACAGAGGATTGGCCTCCGCTCAAAATCATCGCCCACTGACCTCCACTCGTTTTTCGGCGCCGCACAGCAGTTCCAAGCTGCAACAGCCCTGAGAAGATAGCCCATAGACCGAAGGCGCCGAGAACCCAGTTCATGTTCATTGTCAACGCCAGGATCACGGCTATCGTCATAACCGAGCTCGCTGCGACGTTGATCGCTTGGCTCCGGTTGGCGGCAAGACCACCGCTCCTTGCGGCATCGATAACGTTCGCGATTGCATCCCAAGCGGGATAGATGATCAGCAGTGCGGCAGCCACCGCAAAGGAATGCCGTCCGGCAGTCAACGCAGCCGCGACCCACAGCACTGAGAAGGCCGCTCTGGTAAAGTAATACTGCTTGAGCCACTGGTCGTTGCCGCGCGGGGCACGGGAGGTCTGGTTGTTCGACATTGTTTTCTTCCACTTTGTGAACTGGTTGATTGATGGTTCGCGCTAGCGTCGTCAGATGAAGACGACATGTTTGCCGAAGAGGGTGTTCTCGTCCCATTCAGTACGGCCGATCCGATCGCTTTCGCCGGAGAGTTTCCCAGCTGGCTTCTCTGAGAGCTCGACGTTCTGTGCGCCGTCCTGCCACGGCGTCACTAAATCAGTGCCGTGATCGCTCTCCAAGCGCATGCGCCTCTCGAATGCCTCGTTGATCTCCCCCTGCCGCTTTGCGACCCATCGGCCGTCGGGGTCAGAGAGGATCGAGTTGGTTTGGCCGATCTCAACCGGTGGCGAAGAAGCGATCGCTGAGATGGCCATTACTTTTTGAACTGGGCGTCTGCTCATGAGCTTTGATCCTGTGGTTTGCTGTTTGACTGCCTCAGATGCCGGCGTACCATTCGTACCCGCGGTCTTCCCAATAGCCGCCGTTCCCGCCCCACAGGCCGGAGAAACTATCCACCAGTTCGATACGCATGATGTATTTCGCCTGTTTGTAGCCGAGCTGTCGCTCTACCCTGAGACGCAACGGCGCGCCGTGGCCGACGCTCAGGTCCTGGCCGTTCATCTGGTAGGCTAGGATGGTTTGCGGGTGAAACGCATCGACAAGATCGATGCTCTCGTAGTAACGGCCGCTTCCATCGAGTGTCTTTTCGAGTTCGTCGGCACAATGCAGCACGACATAACGCGCCGTCGGCTTCAGCCCAGTCAGCTGCAGCAGACTGGCGAGAGGAACGCCAGTCCATTTGCCGATGGCGCTCCATCCCTCGACACAGTCATGGCGGGTGATCTGCGTGCGCGCCGGGAGCGCCTTTAGATCTGCGAGCGAAAACTCTCGCGGCCGCTCAACAAGGCCGTCAATTTTTAATCGCCAAGCGGAAAAATTACCTTCAGCCAATTCAACATATTCGTCGCCGTCGGGAGCACTCGTTCCATTTACGCGAAACGACGGAGAAATATCCTTTTCATCAAACTCACGCGCCAGGGCATCACGCCCCTGAAGCAGTCTCTGCGCCTTCATCGTTAGGTCCTCGGCCGAACGGAGAACATTGGCGACGTTCGCGTTTTGGTCGAGCAGGTCACATCCGGAAAGGGTCAAGGCGCTAGCGCCAAGAGTGCCACCAATCAAAAAGCGGCGTCGAGTAAAGAGCTTGCTCATGATTTCGGGCCTTTTTCCTGGATCGCATAGCGTCCGGTGATCATCGAGCGGATATTGTTCCAGGGCCCGGAAAGGATCACCATTGCCACATGCACGATAACGAAGATCACAAGCGCCGACGCAGTGATGAAATGGATCGTGCGCGCGGACTGGCGTCCGCCGAAAATATCAACAAGGGACGGCAGAGCGGCATCGACGCCCGGCGACATGGTCAGGCCGGTCAAAACCATCAGAGGCAGCAGGACGACAATGACGGCCAGATAGGTGAGCTTTTGAAGCGCATTGTAATGCCTGGCCTCCTCCCCTTCGGGGAAGCGGAGACGAGCGTGGTCGAGAACCTCGCGGCCCAGATGGCGAGGCGAGAGTTCGTGCAGCTTCGGCGCCAGGTCTCGCCTGAAGTGTCCGCTCAGCAGGCTGAATCCCAGGTAGAGAATACCATTGATCACAAACAGCCAGGCAAAGAAGAAATGCCAGCGACGTCCAGCCGCGAGATCCTGGAACGAGGGAATTGTCGCCCAGGACGGGAAAGCTCGCGCAGTCGGCTCCCCATCAACATTGGAAACACCCAAGACGCCGGTTGTAGGGATTTGTAGCCCTGCGACACGCAAGAAGCCGCTTGGCAAGCCTGCATCGTCGTCGGAGCCAATTGTCAGGACGGCGGGGTCGCCGTTCGCGCCATAATGACCCCAATAAAGCTCCGGGTGGGCATTGAAGATCTGCAGCCCGCTCAAAAGAAGGAAGCTCAGGCAAAGCACGTTTAGCCAGTGCGTGAGCCGGGTTACAACGGAGTGGCGGCGGATGAAGATCGTCCGAGGATATTGAACATTGTCATTGGAAGCGTTTGCGCTCATCTCAGCGTCTTTCATCTGTGGCATTTACGGCTGCAGATCGAACAACCTCGATCTGTAGTCACCGGCCGAAGCAGTATGGCGGCTGCTCCGGCCAGTGACGGCGTGGCTTACATGGGTGGAACCACGCCGTTCTTGCCGACGACCACCTGGTGGGCGATCGGGCCTGTTGCAGCCTTTTCGGCGGTGATAAAGACAACGGCGCCGGGAACGAGATCATCCTTGGTGGCTCCAGCGATGGTCACGACAGGTGTCCCATCCGGAATGGCGATCTTCTTTTCCTTCCCATGATAGGTGACCGTGACGGTCCGGCCATCGACGCCCTTAACGGCATCCGCGACCGTCGCATTGGTCATGCTGCTGTCGGGCTTCAGATCCCAGCCGTAGCTGCCTTCGCCAAGGCCTTTCATTGCCGGCGGGAAAATGACGACCTCAAGCGCTCCATCGCCCCCGTCGGCCTTTGGCAAGGATGCGATTCCCACGAAATCGCCCGGCTTTATGTCGGTGACCTTGGCATCCGCGACGCCCGCCACCTTCCAGTCGTCGGCAAGCGCCACATCGATTGTCTCGCCTTCGCGCGTCTTCACTTTGAGCGTTGAACTCTGGTAGTCGACGATGCTGCCGCGGACATGGATCGGCGCGGCTTTCTTATCTTCGGCAGATGCGGGTGTCGAAAGGACTGTTACCGAAAGGATGCTGGTCAGCCCGAGGGCCAGAGCGGGGAATACATTTTTCACTTTGATCTTCCTACTAGTTGGTATTTTCGTTGGACGCGATTGGCCTGAGCAGGCTAGCTACGCAGGATTAGTGAGAGACATTCGGCGTAAGGCGGTTGAGAGCAGGTGCAAGTATCGTCGAAAAGACCTCCGGTTTACCGTAGGCTCTCGCCGAGAGCATCGCCCCGTACACCGTCGCCAGAAATGCTTCGGCTTCAACGTGCGGTTCGCTCGTGAGATTGAGCGCTCCATTTTTGCTTCCACGCTCCATCACCGTCGTCAGCCACGATGAAATAAAGCGAAAGAAATTCGTCACCTCGGTTGCGACTTCCGGCGGAAGAGATGGCAGTTCACTGGCGAGCAGGGCGCACACGCAGTAGGGCCTGCTCGCATCCTCGATGCATTTGGTCCAATGGTTTGCGTAAACCTTGAGGATGTCCAGAGCGTTTAGAACATTCTGTTCGGGCGCCGCCACGTTCGCCTGACCGTCTTCCCGGTAACGCTTGACCAGCTCACGCACCAGATCAACCTTGCTGGGAAAGTGATGGTGGATGCTAGCCTTGCGTATGCCGACCACTTCCGAGATATCTGCATAGCTGAACCCGTTGTAACCCCCACTCATGATGAGGTTGCGCGCAGAGGCCAGGATTTCGTCGGAAGTGTTCGAAAGATTGCTCATGGGGTCTGTCTACCTTCTAGTAGGCAGATCGTCAATAGCAAATAGTTCGTTTTCTTGCTAGCCGTCTGTGGAGACGGTAAGAGCTTTCCACGATGTGAGTTCCTTCTGCAACCGCTCGATCCGCGCCGTCACGTGGCTGAGGGCATCGCTCCCAAGGAGAAGTTGCGGCGGGGGATTGTCCGATTCAATGAGTGTAAGCACAGCGGCGGCCAGTTTTTTGGGATCACCAAGTTGCTTGCCGCTTACGGCCTGACGCGCCTCGCGGATCGGATCGAACAGGCTGTCGTAATCTGCAATCGACCTGTCTGTGCGGACCATGGAACGCCCGGCCCAGTCTGTCCGGAACGAGCCAGGGCAAAGCGTTGTCACGTGAACTCCAAACGGCGCCATTTCCGAGCGCATGACCTCGGAAATGCCCTGAAACGCGAACTTGCTGCCGCAGTAATATGCGATGCCGGGCATGGTGATCATACCGCCCATCGACGTGACGTTCACGATAAAACCACGGCGGCGCTCACGGAACCTCGGAAGAAATGCCTTGGCCACAGCCACGGCGCCGAACACGTTCACGTCAAACTGACGTCGCATCTCTTCAAGTGGCGATTCCTCGAGCACGCCCTCGTGACCGTATCCGGCATTGTTGATCAGCACGTCGACTGGCCCGTGTTCGTCCTCCGCTTGCTGGACGACGTCAGGGATGCGGTCGAAATCGGTGACGTCGCAAAGGACCGGGCGCAGTTCCGGGAGGCTCTTTGCCAGCGTTTCGCGCGAGGCTTCGGAGCGGACGGTCCCGATGACGGTGTGACCGGCTTCGATTGCGGCAGTGGCGATCGCCAATCCGAAGCCCGAATTCGCCCCTGTTATGAAAAACGTTTTGCTCGACATTTCTAAAACTCCTTGATTAACCGTGGATGACAGATAATCTCAACGCCAACTGAACTCGATTGCGGATCCTCTAATTGTTTTGCCTAATCCTATGATTTCTGAAAATCAGTCCGTCGCCCATGACCGGCTCGTCGCCGTGGCCGGGCAACTGGCTCCTCGCCTCGGCTACAATCAGACTGCGATCAGTTGTGTCCGTATCCTTCGCACCGAGGCGGTGCTCGATGACGTCCCGGTTCTCTATAAGCCGGGGGCGGTCTTCGTATTACAGGGAAGCAAATACGGAATCCTCGAAGGCGACGTCTACCTTTATGACGAGGATCATTATCTCGCTGTCTCGGTACCGGTTCCATTCCGAATGACTTCAAAGGCAAGTCCACAGCGGCCATTGCTTGCCGTCTATCTGGAGTTCGATATGCAGATGGCGACGGAGATCGCTCTGCAGGTGGAAGAACTCGCAGGTCCCGCAGACGCCAAACCGAGAGGGCTGCTCTCGAGCAGAATGGACAGCGATATCGAAGACGTCCTGCTTCGCTTACTGACGGCGCTCGGCAACCCGGTCGATGTCGCCGTGCTCGGGAGCTCTATTCTGCGTGAACTGCATTACCGCGTGATGGTTGGCTCGCAAGGTAGCGCGGTTATCGCGGCCCTTCAGCGAAAAGGGACGTCCGGAAAACTGCTTCAGAGCGTGGCATGGCTGCGGGAGAACTACAGCAGTGAAATCGCCGTCGCGGATCTTGCGAGAGACTTGGGTATGAGCGTTCCTTCCTATCACGTCCATTTCAAGAACCTGACCGGCTCAAGTCCGATGCAATATGTGAAGGCGATGCGGCTCCATGAAGCGAGACTGATGATCGCCCGCCAGACTGCAACACTTGCGGAGGTGGCGGCGTCAGTGGGCTATGTCAGCCCGGCGCAATTCAGCCGCGACTTCAGACGGCATTTCGGGCGTACCGCATCGGAAGAAGCGAAGTGGGTCCGGCATCACCTGGGCGAACAGGTTTGACCATTGCCCCTCACCGTTATCACGATCGATCGACCGTCAGAACACAACATGTCATTGTAAAGCGGCTTGAAGGGCGGCTTTGCAATGAATGAGGGTCGTGTCGAAGACGGGAACGCCTACGTTATCCTGGTTTAACAGCATACCCACCTCGGTACAGCCGAGGATAAGACAGTCGCAGCCTTTGTCGACCAGACGCTGCGCAATCCGTTCATAGGTCAAGCGGCTCTCCTCGCGAACGATGTCGCGGCACAGCTCTTCATAGATAATACGATGGGTTTCTGTTCGATCATCCGCTTCAGGGATCGTTGGCGACAGCCCCTGAGCGATGAGGCGGTCGGTGTAGAAGGTCTGCTCCATGGTGAAGGCCGTTGCCATCAAACCCGGTCTCCGGAAACCGCGGTCGAGGATAGCGGTTGCAGTCGCGTCCGCGATGTGCACGAACGGGATCGACACCCCGCCCACGATGTTGTCCGCCACCTTGTGCATGGTATTCGTCGCCAGGATGAGGAGGTCGGCACCTCCGCGCTGCAGCGCGATAGCATGTTCATTGAGGATTCGGCCCGCCGCGTCCCAATCGGAGGATGCCTGCAACTTTTCGATTTCGTCGAAGTCGACAGACCGTATGAGAAGCTCGGGAGAATGAAGTCCTCCCAGGCTATCGCGGGTAAGCCTGCAGAGTTCTCGGTAATAAATCTGGGTTGATGTCGCGGACATTCCGCCAAGTATGCCGATGGTCTTCAAATGTCTCTCCATGTTCATGCGTTAGGTCTGTTACCGCTCAACGGCCGCTTGAGCAGAAACCGGGGCACGCATATTCGCTACCCCAGCACGATTGCAACGTCAGGAAAACCACCAACGGAGTGGAGAAATGCCTGAATAAGGGCCGCCGTCCGCTTCGCCGAACATACGCGCACAGTGCAGCGGAGGGAACTCCGCGGCGGCCCATGCGCGCCCTTATTCCGCGCTAGTAGCTACAGGGTGGAGCGGCGAGGCACCGCCTCGTCTCAATGCTCAGGCACTGATGCCGCCGTCGACGAGAATGCCTGAGCCGGTAATGTAGGCTGCACCGGGCCCCGCGAGAAAGGCGACGGCCTCTGCGACTTCACTGGTTTTACCGTATCGAGCAATCGAGAGGTTTGGCAGGATAGCGGCTGCGAGCGCGCCATCGGCAGGGTTCATGTCAGTATCAATCGGACCTGGTCGAACCAGATTGACCGTAATTTCCCGAGAGCCCAACTCACGTGCGAGGCCGCGCGTGAAGCTTTCCAGCGCAGACTTGGTCGCGGCATAGACCGCGATCCCCGCGAACGGCACAGCCAGACCCGCATTGCTGCCGGTACTGATGACGCGACCTCCGTTGGGAATATATTTCAGCGCTGCCTGAGTGATCAGAAAGACACCGCGAACATTGACGTTCAGCTGAAGATCAATCTCCTCCAGTGGCTGCGTGGAGAAATCACCTGCGAAAAGGACACCGGCATTATTGACCAGAATATCAAGGCCGCCGAGCTCCGCGACAGTTTGTTCGACGGTAGCCATCGCGGCTGCTTTGCTCGCGGCATCGGCATGGATGGCGATCGCATTTCGACCCATGGCGCGGATCTTGGCAACGAGAGCTTCCGCTTTCTCGACCGACTTCTCATAGGTGATCGCAACGTCGGCACCATCCTCGGCCAGTTTTAGCGCAATTGCCGCACCGATACCGCGTGCCGCACCGGTGACCAGCGCGCGCTTGCCGGAAAGAGGTAGTGTGGAGATGTTGTTCATGGAGAGTACCTCTGTATGTCTCTGTTTTGCTCTAGAGTTTCACGCCGTTTCCGCGCGATCGGCTGATGATGCGCCGCTCATCGACGCAACGGTTGGGTCGATGTAAGGCTGACGGAAAGCCATCCCGCGATGAGAAGACAAATGGCAATTGCAACGGCTGCAACGCTGTATGCTCGGCCAATGGATTGAACGTCTGTGGCCGGCCCCAAGATCGAGAAGAACAACCCGCCAACGATTGCGGCTGCCAACGCACCGCCAATCTGAAACATCGAATTGACCAGACCAGAGGCCAATCCTGACTGCGCCCGGTCCACCCTTTGCACGATGCTCTTCACCAGGTTTGGAAGGGCGATCCCCTGCCCCGCACCGATAAGAAAAAGCGCAGCAAAAAGGAATTGTGGAAGGCCATTCGAAATCAAGGCCGCCGTTCCAAACAACCCTGCAGCTTGCAGCACCATGCCGGCGCCGGCGGAAAATCTTCCGAAGACGCGGAGGATGCGCTCACTTGCGAACGGACCAAGGACGAAGCCGACGGCCGCAGGAAGGATCGCCAGCCCGGCCTCGAAAGGCGTCAGACCAAGGCCACCCTGCTGATAGACCGAGAATATCAGCCAGAAGGCCGCAAGCGAGTAGAAGAACAATGCAGCCAGCAGCCCGCGCATTAGTCCACGGTTTTGCAGCAGGCTAGGTGCAAGAATCGGATCTCTCCCCGTCGACTCCAGGTGTTTCTCATGCCGCCAGAACAGGAGGAAAAACGGGAGGGACATGACAAGCATCAGGATTAGCCAGATCGGCCACCCCTGCTCCCGCCCCTCGATCAGCGGCGCAATCAGCGCAGATAGCGCAATCGCGATCAACAATGCTCCGCCAAGGTCCAATTTGCTTGGGCGCTCAGATCGGGTTTCCCGCAACATGATGAAGGCCGACGGCGCAGCGACCGCGATAACCGGCAGGTTGATGAGGAAGATGGCTCTCCATCCAAGACCAAGGATATCAAGCGCAATCAACGCACCACCGAGAAACAGACCAACCATCGATGCCACCCCGAATGTCAGGGCATAAAAGCTGAGGGCTTTTGATTTTTCGTGGTCTGGGAAAATCGCGTTGATGGAAGCCAAGGCTTGCGGCGCCATGATTGCCGCTGCAAACCCCTGAAGGATACGGCCGGCGACCAACGCGGCTGGAGACCAGGCAAACCCGCATAAGGCAGATGCGGCTGCAAACCCGACCATTCCAGCCAGAAAGACATTTCGTCGACCATAGAGATCTCCAAGCCTGCCCCCAGTGATCAGCATCACAGCATAGGTGGTGGCGTAACCGGAGATAATCAGCTGCATCGTCGACGCAGAGGCCCCGAAATCCTCCCGGATCGAGGGCAGCGCCACGTTGACGATGAAGAAGTCGAGCGGTGGCAAAAAGGCACCGGTCAAAAGGATGACCAGTGCCATCCATCGACGTGGATCGAGTTTGTTATTGGGATTGCTGGTGTCTCTCATAAGTCTCTCCACATCGACCAAAAAATCGATCGACGGTTTGCAATGGCAATGATTTGGAACTATTTGGTTCCAATTTTGGGTCAGCCAAGTGCCTTCAGCGCCAGTTCGACCATGGCCCTCGTCTCAGCGCGATCCGCTCCTGCCTTGGCCAGGACCCGCATACCTTGGATCTGACACACGAGGAACCTGGCGAGCGTTCGTTCATCCAGCCCTGGATCGATTTCGCCCACGGCCTGGGCTCTTATGATCGCCGCCGCATAAAGATCTTGCAGACGTCTGAACAGCCGGGAAATACGTGGTGCGACCTCTTTATCCTCTGGAAGCATTTCGACGGCTGCAAAGACGACAAAGCAGCCACGCAAACCTTCCGGTCCGGATGCTTGATCCACTTGTTGCGAGAAAGCGTCTCGAATTGCTGCTTTGGGCGACGGATTGGAATGCAGCGTTTCACCGACCGAGCGAACGGCGTCCTCGATGTAAGCGTCGAGGGCGCGCAGATAGATGCCTCTCTTGTCGACGAAAGCCTTATAAAAGCTGCCTCTGGAAAGTTCCATGCCCTCAAGCAAGTCGGGAAGGGATGCATCGTGATATCCACGATTCCAAAATACGTGCATTGCTTTTCGAACTACTTCATCGAGTTCGAATTCTCGAGGGCGACCGACGGACGCGGATATTTGATTGCGCTTGACCATGGCAAATATATGGAACCATTCGGTCCACAATACAAGCGATATTTTCGGGATGATGCGCCAAGCGTCGGTGCCCAACTTAGTTAGTGTCCGTCCATAAACGATAAATATTTGATTTTTTTGCGCGATTATTGATTTTTGCCTGAAAAAAGCCCGGTGGTTTCGGCTACACTTCAGC
>JAEWDP010000129.1 GCA_023390055.1 Pseudomonadota bacterium
TCTTCCATGATGACCTCATGCGACTGAGGACCGAAAATGGGCCGGCAAACATGGCAACGATACGCCACATCAGCCTTAACCTCATCAGGGGCATCAACGACAAGGCAAGCCTCAAAGTCAGGCGAAACACCCTCGGGTGGAATGACGAGTACCTCTATCAGGCACTGCTCGGATCACGAGAATGATTTTTCAAGCGATTCCCCTGGTGCAAAGGGTTGGAATGGGTGCAATTGGACTTGGCGAACATCGTGGCGCTCACAATGTGAACGGTCCGATTACAGTAACGCCATCCCCCACGATATTGCTGCCACCAGGAACATCGCGGTCTGCTCCTGGTTATTAATATGGATCTGTAAATGGAAGGAGCTTCCGATGAACAGTAGACTTCCGCCTGTCCCGGATGACAATCGTAGTCACAAGGGGCCTGGAGAACCTGCCACCAACGACCCCTCGCATATCCGTTCGAAGGATCTTGCCGAACGCAACTTCGACAAGCAGGGTCAGCAGGGAAACACTAAGATCAATACGACGCACCAAGGCTTTCAGCAGGATCGTTGAGGGAGGTAGCATGTCAACTTCACAGAAAACGCCGGCGAGCATACGGCAAGGTGGTCCAGGTTCCTCTCATGAAAATGCGAAGGCGCCGATTGAGGTAAGGAAGCCGCCAGCAGACAAGGCAAATCGCCGCCATAGTGGCGTGTCGGGTGGTGGTGGCGAGCGAGACAGTCACCATACCCATGACGCCGAACGCAAGGGGGGTGGTACCCGCCTGGCCCATTGAGCGCTGTCGGCTGTCATTAGGTAACCGGGCTTCAGCACTTATGTTGGAGCCCGGTTTCTACACCGAAAGTATCCAGCGATGGACCATCGGAAGGCGGACCTGCCGGTCATTGTGCATAATTGGTACGTTCGTTTTGTGTGCGTTTGGTCGCAGACTGAATTTTTGAATTGTTCTAAAGTGATGAAGCCGCTATATTCGATAACTGGAAACCAAGGAGTCCGACATGCGGCTGACCAAGCAGACGAACTACGCGGTACGCATACTGATGTATTGCGCTGCCAACGAGGGCCAACTGAGCAGAATCGGTGACATCGCAAAGGCGTATGGACTTTCGGAGCTCTTCCTGTTCAAGATTCTTCAGCCGCTTAACAAGGCAGGGCTGGTTGAAACGGTTCGCGGACGCAATGGCGGTGTTCGGCTCGGGCGCGCGGCCGACCAGATTAATCTGTTCGATGTGGTCAAGGTCACCGAGGACAATTTCTCGATGGCTGATTGCTTTGAGCAGCACGTCACGGAGTGCCCATTGGTCAACAGTTGCGGCTTGAATTCCGCATTGCGCAAAGCACTGAATGCGTTCTTCGAGGTACTGTCCGAATATACTATTGACGATCTGGTCAAGTCGCGTCCGCAGATCAGTTTCCTGCTCGGAATCGAGAATTCCGTTATTCCAACGGCCGCAAGCGGGCCGCAGCTAGATCGGCACCACTAAGGCCGTTCGCGAGGCAGGAGCTGTCTCGAAACATGGCTGATGGATGGCTCCTTTCCAGATTGCGACTGCCTGTGCCGCAGGCAGCCCTCCGATCGGATCTCATCGAGTGATGGCTTTCAAGTGATCGGTGTGCCGGCGACGGTTCACCGAAATCCGACGCACATCACATAGTCTCTCAGCAAATCCTCTTCATAGGCGACCGATGCAAGGCGAGCCTCGAGAACATCACTGGCCAAGAGAAGCCCAATTGGCTTTCTTTCCTGATTGATCACCGGCATGTTGTGGAGCCCCTTGTTCGCCATGGTTGTCCATACATCTTCAAGATTATCTGTTGCGTGACAGTAGATCACTGTGGTCGTCATGATGTCACTGCATGCTGTCGTGCAGGCGCATCCCTGGCAGTGGCGGATCTGCCGGACGATGTCGGTCCGCGTGATGACCCCAACCAAGGATCCTTCCGGGCTGCACACAATGGCCATCGGACGCGCAGGCTCGAAAAGCAGTTCGGCTGCTTTGGTCAGTGGCTCGTTGACTGCTATGGTAACAAGGCGAGCGCGCGCCTTGTCGAGGATCTGTTCCACTCGAAGGATGCCAAGCCCTTTGTTTATTTGTTGCCGACCGGCTCTGCCCACGGGTGATGCTCCTGCATCGACCGGTTGGCTATTGTCCATTTCGGCGTCGGACCTTCGCGGGTTCGTTTCCCGGCCCACAGGATCTTTCGGATAGTCTGAACTGTGCCGCATTGGTAATGTCCATTTCTGTTGTTCAAGCATGCGCAGTACTCGCGCCAGGCGGATCAACGCGTACTTAAACGGCACAAGGCACCGAAATATTCACGCGGTCGTGTTTTATCTGCCGGGTTCGGTCAACGTCAGGATTATGCCTTGATAAAGATATACATAATCTATATCTTTATCAAGGCAAGCACATCTGGTGGAGTTGGAACATGCAAAATGCGGAATCGGTCCGCCGTGGTCCATTCGAAGGAATATTGCGACAAAGGGACGTGAAAACGATTACACGGCACGAAATCCTGGAAATGGTTTGCACGGTAACAGGTTGTGTATCTGGCCGATGCCCTGATGACTGAAATCGATGTTTGTGAGCCCGTGGGTTCTTATGGAAGGAGCATAAAAAGTGTCTACGACTGAAGATCGCTTCTATATTGCATTGAATGGATTCAAGACCCTGATAGGGCCGGAAGATCACCGCGAATTTGCCTATCATCAATCGCTCATCGAGGCTGAGTACGACCGGTGCCATCCAGATGACACCTTTGAGGATCTTAAGCGTCGGGCACGTTTTTCGAAAGAAGACCAAGGTGCACTCAAGGAGTGGATGTCGCTTGCGGCATCTCGGGTGCATGAGCAAGGTCGTCAGGAACTTGAGCCACCACGGAGAGCGGCATGAGGGGCCATGAATGCCATGATGAGGCCGCCAGTCTTGTTGGCATGGTTGAACTTAGCCGGATTGCCATATGCGACTGACCACATTTTCCGACTACGCCATGCGGGTGTTGATGTATGCGGCGGCGCAGGGCGACCGTCTCTGTACGATAGAAGAGACGGCCAAATACTATGACATATCGCGTGGGCATCTGATGAAAGTCGTGAACATTCTGACGCGTGCGGGATTTATTCGCGGTGTAAGGGGGCGTTCTGGGGGGTTCACACTCGCCCGCGCTCCTGAGGACATAAATCTAGGTGCTGTCGTTCGCGCAACTGAACCTGATTTCGCCCTTGTGGAATGTTTTAGCTCTGACAATCAATGTGCAATCAGCAAAAGCTGCCGCCTGCCACATGTCTTGAATGAAGCATTGGCTGCTTTCGTGGGAGTTTTTGATCGTCATACACTCGCGGACCTGACGCTTTCAGCAGTTGATTTCATGGCACCTGGCGACGTGACCGGTATAGTCCGAGGACCCAGAATATAGCATATCGCCTGAGGTGCCTGTGCAGGTGCGTATCGAAATCACATGGACAGAGAGACAGAGAGATCTCAACTTCACGAACAAAAAACGAACGCAGAAGAGGTGATGATGATGGCGACATATCGTGCCAGTTCCGGAGAGGTCGTTGATCTTTCACCATTGCAATCGGGCCTGAGGAACGCCCGTACAACCGCAATCGTCAAGTCTGAAACGTTTGAGACCGTCCGCCTGATTATACGCGCCGATACAGACATCAAAGCGCACCAGGTGGAAGGAGCCATCATGCTTCACTGTCTGGAAGGTCGTGCTCAGCTTTGCTTGCCTGACAAGACTTTGGAACTTTCGGCTGGAAAATGGGTGTATCTGGATGGAGGTGTTTCCCATGCGATCAAGGGAATTGAAGACTCGTCGATATTGCTCACGATCCTTTTTGCCCACGGAGGTGGTGACGAAAATGTGCAGGTAGAAACGAGCCGATCGGCAATCAGTGACCAAGGCGCAAAAAGCAAGAACCTGGATGCGTTGCTTGAAGAAGGTTTGAAGGGCACATTTCCCGCGAGCGATGTGATCGCTGTGAGCGATCCTTCAAGGGGAATTGGAAATACGGGTCGAAATGGCGGTTAGAACCGCTGCCAATTGTAATGATCAAGAATTGTGGAATGAAAGCTACCGGATTGGTTGGGCTGATAAAGGGTCAGAGCGCAATTGCACACATCGGGGCGCATTGCGTCGGGTTGCGATGGAAGCGCCTGCCTCCTTAAGCCGTGTCAATTCATTAAGTTTGGAGCATGTGATGGAATTTCCAGGTTTTTTTGCCGCTGTTGAAGGCATTACGCTGCACGACCCGCTTTCGGCCTTTCTTGGGGCTTCAAGAAACGGCGTGCTGACATATACCTACGTTGATGCGGTGAAGCTCGCCGGTCATTCCTGCCCGACTGTTGCAGGTGCCTACATAATGGTACGCCGTGGTCTCAAGGCGTTATACGGAGAGGATCTGCCGGAGCGTGGTGGTGTGGAGGTCTATTTCCGAGATGCCCGCGACCGGGGAACAACGGGTGTCACTGCAGCAATTGCAACACTTCTGACTGGCGCAGCGCATGAGGTCGGCTTCGGTGGAATTGGCCCGGGCGGGCGTTTCAGGCGCCGGAATCTTCTCCATTTCGACGCGCCAATTGACAGTCTTATGGCGTTGCGCCGCTGTGATAATGGCCGGGGTGTTCTTCTTGATCTCGACCTGTCATCTGTGCCTTCATCACAAGAGATACAGGCACTGTTTCCACGCGTTTTGAGCGAGCAGGCCACTGAGAATGAGCAGGCAGATTTTGCGATATATTGGCAGGCTCGCGTGGAGGATATCTTGGTCCGGCATGTGCACAACCCAACGCTTGTTCGGATCCGCGAGTGGGAGACCGAGACATGATCACTCGCTTCAAGAGTGATCGATAAAGACAGCAGTCGGCGCTGCTATTCATCTTGCCCTGAAAGGCGCAGTATCCGAAAATGCATCTCTTCGTACATAACTGCCTGGCCCGCTTGGAGCGCCGTTGGAAGTGCCCTGAATGTTGAAGGACCGTCTGCGAGATATACTGCTTGCCCAGGTTCAGACCGGTGATGCCATAACTTACAAGGAGCTTGCAGACCGACTTGAACTGGCTCCGCCACAGACAATCCATCGCGTGACACAGGCGCTTGAGGCTCTCATGATCGAGGACGTTGCCGCTGGACGCCCGTTGATTTCGGCGCTTTGTGTAAGCCGGCGCAACCAGACAGTTCCCGCGCGTGGTTTCTTCACAATGGCGACGATGCTGGGCATGTTTTCCGGGGATCCTGAAAGCCCGATGGCATACGAGTTTTATGTTCGAGAGTTCAATCGCGCCCTCGCATTCTATCGCCTATAATCTGAAGCCCGTCATTCGTCACCTATCCTCATCACACACCCTCGTGGCGTCGTGATTGGATCGGAGGGGGTCTTCCGGTTATGGATCTGCCGCCATTTGCCTTCAAATCAAAAGGTTGACCTCGAAAGCTCGTGGGTTCGTCACTCGAAGTTGAAGCAGACACTGTTCGAGGGGATCATCAGCGCCGCTGTGTATGGTAAGGTCTCGACATTAACGGACAGGGATCGCGACTATGCTGGTGACTGTTACGATACTGCTTGGTTTATCCGCGATCGCGGGATTGGATCTTGCCCGGGCTCCGGGGGGAGTCGAAAATATCGATGTCGATGTCGAGCTTGTACTTGCCGTCGACGTTTCGCGTTCAATGGACTTTGAAGAAGTTCGTATTCAACGCGAGGGTTATCTCGCGGCGCTACGTCATCCTGATTTTATCAATGCGGTTCAGGCCGGATTGCTCGGCCGTATTGCCATCACCTACTATGAATGGGCGGGGTCTGTGGACCTTGAATCAGTTCTCGATTGGCAAGTTATCGAGACCACCACAGATGCTGAATTCTTCGCGAACCAGCTGGAAGCGCGCCCCATCGCTACCCAGCGCCGTACTTCGATATCTGCCGCAATCACCCAAGGCATGGCCATGATCAACTCCAATCAGTTCGAAGGAATGCGGCGCATTATCGATGTGTCCGGTGATGGCCCAAACAATATCGGCGAACCTGTAGTGCCCGCGCGTGACGAGGCGATTGCCGCAGGAATAGTCGTGAATGGGCTTGCCATCATGTTGCGACCATCTGGGATGAGTGGGCCACTGGATCAATATTACGCCAACTGTGTGATCGGTGGCCCAGGATCGTTTGTTCTGCCCGTTCATCGTACGGAGGATTTCGCAGTTGCCGTGCGTCGCAAGCTGATATTGGAAATCAGCGGTAATTCCTCGCCCAGGAAGGCCTTGAGGATCGCATCGCAGGAAGAAGAAGACTGCCTGGTTGGCGAGCGGCAGTGGCAGTATTTTCTTGACCGATGATATCCGTCATGTGACGGGCTCGACATTTTGTTGTCCCTCGTCAAGTCGGGTGCCTGGACGCTCATCTTCGTCTTCAGCGGCAGCAGATAACAGTCGCAGCATGGGCGCCCGGATTTCACAATACAACCCGTCCGGGCAGTAATCGAGGGTGACTTTTGCCTGTAGCTGCTGGGACAGCACACGCTCGATCATCAGGGTTCCGAAGCCCTCGCGCGAAGGTGGCCTGACGATCGGTCCGCCTTTTTCCTTCCATGTAAATACAAAATTGCCTCTGTCGTCTCCTACCGTCCACTTGATTGAAACATGACCGGTTTCAACCGACAAGGCGCCGTACTTGGCTGCATTGGTACAAAGTTCGTGTAGTGCCATTGACAGCGATAGTGCAATGGTAGACGCGGTTTCAAAGTCGGGACCAGCAATGGTGAAACGGGGTTCGACGGGATCCTCAAACGGCTTGATGGCTGTCTCTACCGTTGCCGTCAATGAGGCGCTCTGCCAGTTTTTGGTCAGAAGCTGATGTGCACCGGCCATCGCGTGCAGACGACGGAAAAATGCGTCGGAGGCTTCATCCATTGACTGGGAGGAGCGAAATGTCTGTCGTGCTACCGCTTGAACCATGCTGAGGATATTCTTGATGCGATGGTCGAGTTCCCGGATGAGCATTTGCCGCATGCGGTCATCTTTTTGCTGTTGTTCTCGCCGTAATGCCAGTTCATCCATGAAGGCATCGATTGCCGAACCGATTGTCTCGAATGTCCCGCTTCCTGTCATGCCCGTCCGCATAGTCTCGTCACCCTTCCTCCAGGCGTTAACGGAACGCAGAAGCTGTCGCGCGGGTTGTCGGATCAAGGTATGGCCCGCCCACCAGACGACAAAGAATGGTCCAATAATTGCCAGGACGATTACTGCAAGACCAAATTGGGTCACCTCGCTGACTTGCTTGAGGCCGTTTTCTACGGAAACGCCGGCGCTGACAAAGAAGCTGTCATAGGCAGGATAATAACCAACCACGCGACGTGTGCCATCCTCGGTGATCAACTCGACCGTACTCGGCATTGTTGCCCGCACGAGCGTTTTAAAATTCTCCGGCACCGCCGACCCGACAAAGCGTTCAGATGACGGTTCGCGCGCCAGAACTATGCCACTGCGATCGGCGATTGTCATGGTGTTGCCACCAAAGTATTCACGCTCGCGCACACGCGCTCCGAGCCAGGCGAGATCGAGATAAGCTATGATCACGCGTTGCACTGACCCGTTCGCGACAACCGGTAGTGCAAGTGGCACCGTCGGCTTGCCGGTAATTCGGTCCGTGACATAGGTGCCCACAACAAAGCTCTGTTCGTCGACCGCATCCCGAAAATAGGCCCTGTCGGAAAAGTCGGTATATGGTGTTGGTTGCGATGTGCATTGCAACTGCCCGTCCTTGTCGAGGACAGTAATATTCTCCAGCATGTCGAGCTTTTCGTCGACCGTGCGAAGATAGTCATTGCAAGGCCCACCGGGAGCCGTTCTCAAGATCGGTACTGTGGTGAGGACGTCCAGCGTGCTGCGAACGGATGATACAACGCGCCGCATCTCGAGCGATGCCAGATGACCGGCAGTAAGCGCGGCAGTGTGGATTTCCCGATAGGCTGTCTGACGAGCGGAAAGAAGATTATATGTCAATACGAGCAGAGCCGGCATAAGTGCCAGCAGGGTCAATAGCAGTAACCGGCCAGTGACCGACATTTTTCTCATCGTCTTCCCCGCCAGGTATGACGTCCGTCAATTGTTCTAGAACAAAAACGGCGTAGGGCAAAGCGTCCTGATGATGACAACACGGCATAATCATCAATCGTTAACGGCATAGTAACTGTTCACGATAGTCCCGGTCGAGCGAGGCACGAAGCCTCTTGCGCTTGATCGACTTCTTCATCGGATCCAGCTTCATAATATTGAGGGCG
>JAEWDP010000137.1 GCA_023390055.1 Pseudomonadota bacterium
GCGGGCTTATCCGCATCACAGCCATCGATATGCTGGCGATCGGGTTATTGCCGCCGCATCTGGCAGCCTTCCATGCAGCGCAGCCAGGGATCGAATTGGAAGTGATCGTTTCGGACACTCCCCTGGATCTGACCCGACGTGAGGCCGACGTCGCACTGCGCATCGGCAACACGCCGCAGGAAACATTGGTCGGCCGGCGCGTCGGCCGGCTGGCCTTCGGAGCCTATGCCTCGGCAGAACGCGCCGCTCAGGGGATTGATGAGGATCTTGCCGGCAGCGACTGGATCGGCTTCGGCCAGTCACATGGAGCGATAGGCCGTCAGTTGGCGGATTGTCTGCCGAAAATGCGGCCAATCTATCGCACCAACTCGATCTCGGCCGCGATTGCCGCGGCAAGGGCCGGGATCGGCCTTGCGCCGCTGCCGTGCGCCGTAGCCGACCGTACCCCCGATCTTGTCCGGATCGCCCTGTTTCCGCAAGATTTCCGGCTCGATCTGTGGCTGCTGACCCATGAGGATTTGCGCAATACCGCCCGTATCCGTGCCTTCATGGATTTCATGGCTAACGCGCTCGCTGCCGATGCCGACCTTCTGGAGGGCCGTCGCCCGCAGGCTGATCCTCCCCGGACAGCCACGCCATGATTCATCCGTTATCTATCCTGCGGGGTGCGGTCCCGTGGACATCACTTGCGATGCTGATGGAACGACGAGGTGCGCGCTTCGGCAGTCACCCGTCTGTTTCATTGCCCCACTACAGGGGCAATGATCGCAGCGCCATCTCAGGGCGGCTGGCGAGTCCTGGAAATTGCGAACATCACGGAGAGATCATGGCCGCCAATGACACGCTAAAAGATGTGACTCAGCGCCAACTACAAGGAACGCCCGGTGAGGTTCTGGCCGCCTTCCTGAAACTGGGCCTGACCTCCTTCGGGGGACTGATCGCGCATCTGGGCTATTTCCGCGAGGAATTCGTCGCCCGGCGCGGCTGGATCGACGATCGTTTCTATGCTGATCTGGGGCGCGACGGGCCAACTGGGTGCAATCCTGCTCGGTGGGCTCGCCGGGCTCTGGCTTTGCCGGGACACGCCGGGAGCGCCTGGTGAAGCGCTGCATTTCCCGGTCTCGCGGCAGGCGGGGATAGTCGCGCTGGTCCTGTTCTTGATCCTGATCTTCGGCCTATTTCGCCGGAGGAACCATAAGTCAAGGCAACCTGGTCGGAGGACCCTTAAGTACTTGCGTCGTTCTGAGACTACTGCGTGCTCTCGGTTTCGTCTTCGCCTTCAGATTGGGACGTCAGGGTGGAGGGCCTCTTGGGAACATCCGGGTCGTTCTCGAAGCGATCGCGATGAAGTGCGGCACGTGCCAGCAGCATGAATGTCACCGGTGTCGTGATCGTGATGAATATCCCGATCAGGATCTCATGGGCGATGAACCGGCCGCCTGCAACACTGAAAAACAGGATCGACGCTGTCATGATCCCGCCGGTCCCCCAGCTGGTGGCAAGTGTTGGTGCATGAATGCGTTCGTAGAAAGTTGAAAGCCTTAGAAAGCCGATTGCTCCGATCAATGCCAGTATGGCGCCGAGCAGCAGGAAGCCGGCAATCAGGATCGCCAACCAGAGCGGAATGTCGGCCGCAGAATAGATCATTCAATCACCTCACCGCGCATCAGAAACTTGGCGAGCGCCACCGTGGACACGAAGCCAAGCATGCCGATTACAAGGGCGGCCTCGAAATAGACGGTCCGGCCCGTACCGATGCCGAATGTTGCGAGAAGAAGCATGGCGTTCACATAAAGCGCATCCAGGCCGATGATCCTGTCTTGGGCACGTGGACCGTAGAACATGCGAATGGACGTGATTGCCATTGCGATCATCAGCAGGAACTGGGCAATGCTGACGGCAGTGAAGATGATGATCGCGCTCATGAGAAAATCTCCAGAAGCAATGTTTCGTATCGGTCCTTGAGCAGGTTACGCCACGCATCGTCGTCAATCAGGTCGAAGACATGGATGAGTACCGTACGCTGGCGCGAATCATATTCAAGCCAGGCGGATCCAGGTGTGCAGGTTACGATGACTGCAAGGATGGCCAGAGCGATCGGTTCTTCGATCTCAAGTGGGATCGTGATGAATGAGGAATGATGTCCGCGAGAATGACCGCGCAGGATGACCCAGCTCACCGCGATATTGGATCGAATGATATCGACGAGGACCAAAACCACGAGTTTGGGGATCAGGTACCATTTGTTCAGTATTGGTTTTTCTGGCTGCAACGATGCCATCGCCCATGAAGACAGGACCGCTATTATGCCGCCAAGCAGAAGATGCCCAAGTGAAAACTCGTTGAGGAGAAGCCACATGACCAGGAGGGATAACGTTAGTATCGGATAGGGAAACATTGGTCAGCCTCCCGTATCCGTTGATATCCGGTCGCGCCAGGACGGGATGGGAGTGATTTCCTTTACGGCATCACTGTAGACCTTTGGATCGGCAAGTCCCCTTATCGTTGCCTCCATGTAGCCGAGTGCCGGTCCGGCCTTGACGGTCAGTGACGCCGTCAATACCAGGATCAACATGACGGGAACAATCTCCATCACCAGAACGCGGGGGACGGTACCTTCCAGTGAGCTCCAGAAGGTCCGGATCCCAACACGTGTAAGCGCGATCAAGGTTGCCAATCCTGCAAAGATGATCAGGAATACCAGCCACAGCGCGGCACTGGTCGGCGGAACACCAATCGATCCTGTTCCAATCAAAGCGGACAGTATGGAGAATTTTGCGACAAAGCCGGACAATGGTGGAAGGCCTGACAGAAGGATGGCGCAGGCGGCAAAGCAGATGCCCAGCATTGCAAGTGTCGCTGGCATCGTCGCGCCGTCGATCTCCTCGGGAATTTCATCATCGGCGTCGCCATAGGCCTCCATGGTCACGGCGAGCACGGTCGCGCCGGCGTCCTGGCTGCGTTCAACAAGTTCAACCAGCATGAAGAATGCACCAAGCGTCAGCGTGGAACTGAGAAGGTAGAGCAACGCGGCGGATGTGGCGGCGGCATCTTCCAGCCCGATGACGGCCAGAAGGGTGCCGGATGAAACCAGCACCGAATACGCGCCGATACGGCCGAGTGCCTGGGATGCCAGCACACCAATCGTGCCAAAGGCGATTGTGGCCATTCCTCCGTAGAGGAGTATTTCGGTACCAAGACCGGCCGAGGGTCCTTGAGCAAACAACAGCATGGTCAGACGCAGTATGACGTAGACGCCAACCTTGCTCATCAGGGTAAATATCGCTGCAACAGGTGCGGCCGCGACGCTGTAGGCTCCTGGAAGCCAGAAGCATAAGGGCCACATGCCGGCCTTGATCAGGAACGCGACACCTAATACCGCGGCTCCGGCTTCCATCAGCATCCGGCGATCGGCTTCCATCGTCGGGATGCGTTCAGCAAGATCGGCCATATTGAGTGTTCCGGTCGTGCCATAAATAAGGCTCACACCGATAAGGAAGAGCAGTGCAGCTGCCAGATTGACGACGATATAGTGCATCCCGGCCTTGACGCGCAGCGGTCCGGAGCCGTGCAGCAGAAGGCCGTATGAGGCGGCAAGCATGACTTCGAAGAAGACGAAGAGATTGAATAGATCACCCGTGAGGAAGGCCCCATTCAGTCCCATGAGGAGGAATTGGTACAGACTATGGAAGTGAGAGCCGGCAGAATGCCATCGCGCCAATGAAAAGATGAGAACCGGTACGGCGAGGATGGCTGTCAATGCCACCATGAGTGCCGAGAGGCGATCTACGACCAGCACTATCCCAAACGGTGCTGCCCAGTTTCCCAGGAGGTAGGCGCCATCGAAGTCGTTCTGGACGGCAACGATACCGACGAGCAGCAGGGATACGATGGCCAGGCCGATTGTGCCGGCCAGACTGACCATCGCCTTTGCCACGCGCTGCCTGTCTGCAATGAACAGGAGAGCGGCACCCGAAATCAACGGAATGAGGATTGGCAAGATGATGAGGTGATGCGACCAGTCGATCATCGAGGATCACTCCTTCCGTCGACATGGTCACTGCCGGTGAGGCCGCGTGACGCCAGCAAGACGACCAGAAATAGGGCAGTCGTTGCGAAGCCGATGACGATGGCCGTCAGGACGAGTGCCTGTGGTACCGGATCGGTGAGCGTGGCAATTGATACACCGTCGACCAGGATCGGCGGCTCGTCCGACTTCACCCCGCCAACCCCGAAGATAAAGAGATTAACGGCATAGGACAGAAGCGAGAGGCCGATGATGACCTGATAGGTACGCGGCCGCAGGATCAGCCAAACGCCACAACTCGTCATGATGCCGATCGCTATTGATAGGACCAGTTCCATCAGGTGGCTCCTTCCTTTTCCTTTGCTTCCTCCAGTGCTCGCAGACGATTGATGCGGATCGACTGGTGGGCGAGCGCGACAAGGATAAGGACGGTGGAACCGACAACGAGAAGAAAGACGCCTAGATCAAAGAGCATCGCGGTGGCCGCTGGCACTTTTCCGATCAGGGGAAGCTCCAGGTAGCGCGAGTGCGATGTCAGGAATGGATAGCCGAGGAGCCATGAGCCAATCCCCGTTGCAGCTGCAACTAGAAGCCCGGCTCCCATCCAGCGTAGCGGCAGGATGCGAATACGTTCTTCGGCCCAGCGTGTGCCTCCGGCCAGATATTGCAGTAGGAAGGCAATCGACAGGGTCAACCCTGCCGCGAAGCCGCCTCCCGGCAGGTCGTGTCCGCGGATGAAGATATAGATTGCAAGCGTAATGATGACCGGGAACAGCCACTGCATGATGACTGAGGGAACCAGAAGGTAGTCGCGCACCGTGTCTCCAACATCCCGGTCAGGTTCCTGCTCGTCAAAAACCAGCTGTGCCTGTTGTTGTTCAGGTGGTGCCATGCTGTCGGCCGCGGGGCGGAAGCGGCGCAGTAGCGCATAGACGGTCAGCGCAACGATACCAAGTACAGTTATTTCACCGAGCGTATCAAAGCCACGGAAGTCGACGAGGATCACGTTTACGACGTTGCGCCCGCCACCTTCCGTATAAGCGCGCTCCAGGAAGTATCTCGCGATGGTGTCGGGCACGCGCATGGTCATCACCGCATAGGCGACAAATGCCATCCCGACGCCGCAGGCACCGGCTAGCAGCAGGTCACGGAACCGGCGGAAGCGGGCGCGGAAAGTCATTTCATCCTTGAAGGTCGCAGCGCGCTTGGGAAGCCAGCGCAGTCCGAGAAGGATTAGAACGGTCGTGACGATCTCGACCAGTAATTGTGTAATGGCAAGATCAGGTGCAGACAGCCATACGAAGGTTGCACAGACGATGAGGCCGACGCCGCTGAGCATGACCAGTGCTGCTAGTCGATGATACTTGGCCAGATAGGCGGTTCCAAAGGCCATGCAACAGCCAACGAACCATATGCCGGCAAAGGGAATATCCAGGCCCGAAGGCGCAATCATGCGCGATTGGAAGCTTGACAGATAGAGTGGCAGGAGCGCTGCCATGAAGCCAATGAACGTGACCCATCGAAGCTGGGGCTGCAGGTTTCGTGTTCCAAGATAGCCCTCAAGCGTTCGTGCCCACCGCCATGAAACGGTAACGAGAACGCGTTCGAAAATGCGCTGACCACGCATGTTGCGCAGCCAGGGAGGACCGTCATCGCATTTCGAGAAATAATTGCGGAAGACGACATAGATGGCGCAACCCAGGCCGAGGGCAAGAAGGCTCATCAGCAAGGGAAGGTTGAAACCATGCCAGATTGACAGGCTGTATTCAGGTGTCGATTCTCCCAGAACGCTGAAGGCGGCTTCTTGCAGGAAGGGCCCAATCGTAAAATTGGGTACGATGCCGATGACGAGGCAGGCAACAACCAGAAACTCGATGGGAAAACGCATCCAGTGGGGAGGCTCATGCGGCTTCTGATTCGGAAGGTCGACCGGAGCTGGTCCGAAGAAGACCGAGTGGATGAAGCGCAACGAATAGGCGACACTGAAAGAGCTACCAATGACCGCAAGGTAGGGGAGAGCTTGATCAAGCCATGACTCGGCATGGGTTTCGACCGCCTCCGCGAAGAACATTTCCTTGGAGAGAAAGCCATTCAGAAGCGGAACGCCGGCCATGGCGGCACTCGCTACCATCGCCAGACGACCGGTAATAGGCAGATAACGAAGTAGACCGCTGAGGCGGCGCAGGTCTCGGGTTCCCGTCTCATGGTCAATAATCCCTGCGGCCATGAACAGTGATGCCTTGAAGATGGCATGATTGACCATGTGGAAGATCGCCGCCACTGTCGCAAGGGGGCTTCCGAGGCTCAACATGGTGGTAATCAGGCCAAGATGGCTGATCGTTGAATAGGCAAGGAGCCCCTTCAGGTCCTGCTGGTACATGGCGAAATAGGCGCCGAGCACGAATGTTGTAATTCCAGCTAGGCCAACCAGAATGAACCATTCATAGGTCCCGGAAAGGGCCGGGGACAGTCGCACAAGCAGGAAAACGCCGGCCTTTACCATGGTTGCTGAATGCAGGTAGGCAGAGACCGGTGTCGGTGCTGCCATCGCGTTGGGCAACCAGAAGTGGAATGGAAATTGTGCGCTTTTGGTAAGGGCCCCAAGCAGAATGAGGACGAGGCTGGTCAGATAGAGCGGGTCGGCCTTGATCTGATCGCCGGCAGCGAGGATTGCGTCGAGATCATAGCTTCCGACGATATTGCCGAGGATCAACAGACCGGCAAGCATACAAAATCCGCCGGTTACGGTGACGGTCAATGCCATCCGGGCACCGTCACGAGCCGCGGAGTTATGATGCCAGTAGCTGATCAGCAGGAATGACGAGAGACTGGTAAGCTCCCAGAAGACTGACAGAAGGATGACATTGCCGGAGATGACGATGCCCAGCATAGATCCCATGAACGCAAGTAGAAATGAGAAGAACCGGGGGACCGGATCGTCTTCGGACATGTAGTAGCGTGCGTAAAGAACGACCAGAAGGCCGATCAGTCCCACCAACATTGAAAAGATCCAGGCAAACCCGTCCATCCTCAGTGTCAGATTGAGACCCAGCTGAGGCATCCATTCGATCTCGAAGCGGACAACGCCACCATCAATCACGTAGGGATAAAGCGCAACGGTCGCCAACATCACTGTCGCGGCGACAAAGCCTGCCACGGACGCCGGCAATAGCCTGGAATTGGTCTGAATGAGGAGTGCAATGAAGATACTTCCCAAAAATGGAAGCACTGTCACCAAAGGAAGAAGAAGCGCTGGCTGCGTCGTCACCCCAAGACTGCGGTCTCCTTCAAATCAATAATAAACAAACCATACGCTTCCATCGACGACGGGCAAGAGCCGCGTCGAGTATAGCCAGTCTGCACTACAAGAGTATAATCTGGATTTTCGCCCAAAATGGCTTATATTCGCCAATATGGTGAGGAAACGGCCATGCGTCAAGCAATCATGGATACAAATCTGACACCGTCCTTGTGTCGTGCAGCCAGAGGTCTTTTGAACTGGACGCAGGTGCAGTTGGCGGAGCGATCACAGGTCTCACGCAGTACCATAAGAGACTATGAAGGGAGCCGTCATCGACTGCATCGGGCAACGGCTGCTCAGATCCGGCAGGCGTTCGAGGACAGTGGCGTCGTTTTTGCAATATTGCCGGGGTACGGACCAGGTGTCTGGTCGACCCGTAGTGACCGCTAGGCCTCCGATTCTCCCCAGATTGACGAACCCGATACTGATTGGGGGGATGTTCGGTTGGTAACTTGGAGCACGGACACGGCTCCACTTGCCGCTTGCACTTAATTCGGTTCGTCTCAAAGCCTGTCATCAACGGTCTGCATGCGCTGTGGTTGCTCCCTCCGGGAATGTGAATTGCCGTCGTAGAGCCGCGGAGTGACTATTTCGGGATGAAGGGGTTGGCGAGCTCAGCGAACGGACTTCGCACCTTGGGGTAGTCTAGGATGCGAGACCGATTGCTCGGGCGGCGCTGTGGTAAAGGGATTGGGTATCTTCGTCGAAGCGGAAGGTGTCGAGGAAGGTTGAAATATCATAGCCCACATTCTGACGCTTGAGGCGCACGACATGGGCGGTCGCTTCCTCGACGCGCCCGGCAAGCGACAGGCAGTGGGCGGCCAGCGCCAGGATGTGCACATGCGCATTGGGGCGCGATGCGGCCTTCATCGCCCATTCGGCGGCTTCCTCGTGGCGGCCGAGCCGCACCAGCGCCATGGCACGGGTGCCGAACATGCCGAACAGCAATGGGTCGCAGGGGCTGAGCATGCGCGAATGGTCAGACGACGCGATTGCTGCGTCCGGATCTCCTACCTGCGAGTGGACGAACGCAACAGCGTAGTGCCCGAGCGCGAAATTCGGACTGAGGTCCACAGATTGTTCGAGCGCGCGCGCCGCCTCGACCGCATCCCCGGTCAACCACAGGGCGCGTCCCATCGCCCAGTGCGCGGCGGGATTCCGGCTGTCGGTCAATAGGCTACGGCCGGCGGCCTCAAGCGCCTGCCTGGTCTGCGCCTCGCGATCGTCCCAGCGCTGGAAGGCATTCTGCCAGTGCGTGAACGACAGGCCGGCCCAGGAACGCGAAAACGTCGGGTCGAGATTGACAGACCGCCGGAAGAATGCGGCGGCGCGGGCGTTCTCGTCGACAGTGAAATTATACATGTGCCAGAGGCCGCGATGGTAGCTTTCCCAGGCATCGAGGGAATCCGCCGGCTTAATGAGGGCGCGATTGCGTTCTGCAGCCTCGATCTCGGTAGCGATCGCCGAGACGATGCCGTCGCAAAGTGAATCGAGCACGGGAAGATGGGCAGCCGCGTCCACCTCGAACCTCTCGGTCCACAGGATGCGAGAGGTTGCAGCCTCGGCGGCCTCTACCGTCACAGTCGTGACGTCAGCGTGGCGCTCCAGGAAACCAGTCGCGACATATTCCACGGCAAGTTGCTCGCCAATCTCGCGCAGGCCGAGCGCTTTGGAAGCTAGGGCGAATACGGATCCCCGGGCGATGACAAACAGGCTGCGCAGCCGTGCGAGCCTGCTGATGATGTCGTGGGTCAGCGCGTTGCCCAACTCGCTATGCACCTCCACACCCCCGTTGAGCTCGATGAAGGGCATCACGGCTATTGAGGCGTGTCGTGTGGCGGCAGATGCCGACGTGTCCGGCGCCAGCGGCATGGCAGCTACCATGACCGGCGCCCCAGGGGCACTGCGCATTGTCGCCCATGCGGCGCGCACGGAGGCGAAGTCGATGCCCTCCGCGGCAAAACTCCGTGCCGCGGCCTCGACATGGCGGCTCGCCTCGTCGGCCATGCCGCGATGGACGAGTTCGGCGAGGAAGCGCAGGTGTGCCTGTGCGTCCAGCGGCGCGGTCTCCAGCCAGTCGCGCGCCGTGACGAGGCCCCTCGCGGTGCCTGGCGCGGACCTTCGGCCCGTCTCGGCGGCGACAGCGGCCTTCAGCAGGCGAAATTCGCTGCGCCGCCCGATCAGCCAGTGCTGCAGCTCGGAACTACCATCGACTTCCAGTCCATCGAGGAGGTCGCCGTCGAAGGCGCTCGTCAGGGATGCGAGTTCATCATCGGAAATCTGCGCGATACCCGATCGCATCGCTGCAAGCACGGTCAGCACGTCGACCTCGCATTCTTCGAGGTCGAATGCGACGCGGCCCTCGTCTGTGATCACGCGCGGGTGCCCTGGTTCGTCGAGCATCCGCCGCAGCTTGCTGAGGCACCATCTCAACTCGCCGCGCGGGTCATTCGGCACCTGCCACAGAAGCTCACAGAGGCGTTCGCGCGATACCGGGTGAGACGAGAGGACAAGGTAGGCGATCAGCAAGCGCACCTTGCGCGATGGCGGCAGGGGCACGGGTTCACCGGCGCGCGACAACCTCAGCGGGCCGAGCAACCGCAATTCGATGCCTGTCACTGATGATCGTGTGGCGGAATCGTTTAATTCCATGCGCGCTCCAACGCCGGCTCCCACGCTAAACCGGCAGAACGCATTCTATCATCCTGCGTGCAATCACAAAATAGAAACCGAAGCCGGCCTGGCGGTCCGGCGCTTCCGAACCATGGAGGACCCAATGTATACCAGAGCTAGTCCCAGAACGACCGAAGGCCGCGGGCGGCTGTTCGACAGCGTGATCGACACGATCGGCGACACGCCCGTGATCCGGATCAACAACCTGGGCCTCGAAGACCGTACGATCTACGTCAAAGCAGAGTTCTTCAACCCGGCTTCGTCGGTCAAGGACCGGCTGGCGATTGCCATTATCGAGGAAGCCGAGCGGACCGGCGCGCTGAAACCCGGTCAGACCGTGGTCGAGGCGACTAGCGGCAATACCGGCATTGGCCTCGCCATGGTCTGCGCTCAGAAGGGCTACCCGCTGGTCGTCACCATGGCGGACAGTTTCTCCGTCGAGCGCCGCAGGCTGATGCGCATGCTGGGTGCCAAGGTTGTGCTGACACCGCGCGCAGAGAAGGGGATCGGCATGTACCGCAAGGCGGTCGAGCTGGCGAAGAGCAACGGCTGGTTCCTCGCTCGCCAGTTCGAGACTACGGCCAATGCCGACATCCACGAGGCAACCACCGGCCGCGAGATCGTCAACGACTTTGCCGGATCGCGCCTCGACTGCTTCGTCACCGGATACGGAACGGGCGGGACGGTGGTTGGTGTGTCGCGGGTGCTGCGTCGTGAGCGTCCTGAAACCAGAATCGTGCTGGCCGAGCCCGCCAATGCGCAATTGATCGGCAGCGGACGCGTGCAGGAGCGTGGTCCCGATGGCGCGCCAGCCGCAAGCCACACTGCCTTCGAGCCACATCCGATCCAGGGCTGGACGCCGGACTTCATCCCGCGCGTCCTGCAGGAGGCCATCGACGGCAATTACTGCGACCAAGTCGTGCCGATCTCCGGCCCCAAGGCTATCGAGTGGGCAAAGCAACTGGCCCAGAAGGAAGGCATCTTCACCGGCATTTCGGGCGGTGGCACCTTTGGCGTCGCGCGGCAGGTGGCAGAACAGGCTCCCGAGGGTTCGGTTATCCTCTGCATGTTGCCCGATACCGGCGAACGCTACCTCTCGACGCCCATGTTCGAGACCATTCCGGCCGACATGAACGAGGAGGAACTGGCGCTCTCACGCTCGACGCCTGGCTTTCAGCTCGCGGCGGAATAGGAGGCTGTCATGAGCCAGTCGGCGAAACAGGCTAATTCTGTGGTCCCGCGCCCAGCCGAGACACTCGATCCCTCGGACTGGTCGGGCGTAGCCGAACTCGCCCACCGGATGGTGGACGACGCCGTCGATCATATCTGCAATGTGCGCCGGCGGCCGGTGTGGCAGCCGATGCCGCCGGAGGCTGAGGCCACCTTTCACGGCCCGGCACCCAAGGCGCCGACGCCGCTCGCAAAGGTATATTCGGTCGTCAGGCGCAACGTGTTCGCATATCCGATGGGCAACATCCACCCTCGCTTCTGGTCGTGGTACATGGGCGCCGGCAATTTCACCGGCGCGCTCGGCGATTTCCTCGCTGCCGTCCAGGGCTCGAACCTTGGGGGCGGCAGCCATGCTGCCGCACTCGTCGACCAGCAACTGGTTGGCTGGCTGCGCGACATGATCGGGCTGCCGCCGACCGCCAGCGGGACGCTCGTCAATGGCGGGTCGATGGCCAATCTTATCGGCCTGACCGTCGCTCGCAACGCAATGGCACCGATTGATCTGCGCGAGGAAGGCGTCGGCGCGCTCGGCCGGCCGCTTCGCTTCTACGGATCCGACCAGCTCCATTCCTGCCACCGCAAGGCACTGGAGACGCTCGGCCTCGGCAACCGAGCACTGCGCCGCATCGTCACCGACGCGGCCTTCAGGATCGACGTCGCGGCGCTGCGGGAGGCGATCGGTGAGGACCGGAAGGCAGGCTTCCAGCCCGCCGGCATCATCGGCACGGCGGGCATCGTCAACACCGGCTCGGTCGACGATCTCGCCGCACTTGCGGAAATCGCCGACGAGGAAGGGCTCTGGTTCCACGTCGACGGCTGCATCGGCGCGCTGGTGGCGCTCGCCCCGGAGAACGCCTGGCGGGTCAAGGGGATCGAACACGCAGATTCCGTCGCCCTCGATCTGCACAAATGGCTGCATGCGCCGTTCGAGGTGGGATGTGCCCTGTTGCGCGACCATGCGACCCACCGCCGGACGTTTGCCGTCTCTCCCGAATACCTGAAGGGGACGGCACGCGGACTGGCCTCCGGCGAGTGGCTACACGAATACGGTCTCCAGACGAGCCGCGGCTTTGGTGCGTTGAAAGTCTGGATGGCGCTCATGGAGCACGGCACGGAAAAATTCGGACGGCTAATCGACCAGAACATCGGGCAGGCGCGCATGCTGGCCGATCTCGTGCGCAGCAATCCACCGCTCGAATTGATGCTGGAGCCGGAACTCAACATCGTCTGCCTCCGTTATGCGCCTACCGGCGCTTCGGAAGAGGATGTGCGGGCGATTAACACCGAGATCATGGTGAGGCTGCAGGAGACCGGCGTCGCCGCTCTGTCCGACACCGTGATCGGCGACCGACACTGCCTGCGCGCGGCGATCTGCAATCACCGCACGCGCGACGAGGACCTGCACCTCCTGATCGCCGAGATGATGAAGCTGGGCACGCAGCTGTCGGGCGCCTGAGGCAGGACCATTGGGCAGCGAATGGAAGACTGGCTGGCGATGATGAACGACGTTGAAGTCGACCTGCTCGAGGCCGGCGAAGGTCGATTCGTCGTGCTCATTCATTCCAGCATCGCTGGCACTTGCCGATGGCGAAAGCTGACGGAGATCCTCGCCTGCCCCCACCATGTGAAAACGGTCAACCTGTTCGGGTGCGGACGCGCGGCATCCTTGCCCGAAAGCGACCGGCAGACGCTCGCCGATGATATCGCGCTCGTCGGGCAAGCGTTTAGCGGATCGGTCGCCATGCAATTCGAATATTCGGGCCGGCAACGGGCTGATGATACGATTTTTTTTAACGCGACGTCGAATCTTCGCCGGCCCGTTCGTCCTGGACATATCAGGCGGCGAAACGCCGCTCGACAGGAAACAGCCAAACCACAGGGATAAACTTATGCCCAGCACGATCAGTCTGCACCACGTCGTCGCCATAAGGCACGAGAAATTCTATCGCATCTCCGAGATGAACGAGTGAATGCCGTGAGCCATCGCGGCGGCCGGTGCTCGGATGCGGTCGCGATGCCACGTCAATGTCGACGCTGACCTGAAAGGAGCGACCATGCCGAAGTTTGTGACGATCGGATACGGAGACCGGGAGGGCTACGATTGCACCCCGGAGGCCATTCGGGATGCGGCGCACGCACACGATGCAAAGTTGCGCAAGGACGGCGTCCTGATGGGCATCGCCGGCGCTCCGGTGCAGGTGCGCAATCCCGAGGCCCGCCGGGTCGAGACGACGGCTGGTCCGTTCATGACCTCGTCGTTGCCGGTGGCCGGTTTCGCCATCATCGAGGCCGCCAATCTGGCAGAGGCCGTCGACATGGTCTCGCGAACGCCCTGCGCCGTTGCCCACGGCGTTGTCGAAGTTTGGCCGCTCGACAAAACGGCATAGCATGGCGGTGCCGACGGAATGCAACATGACACAAGCGTTATGACGCTTGCCTCGCATTTTGGGAGAGGTTTGCATCAGCTTGCATATAGAGGAACCACAACCGTTTTCGACCTCGATGCAGTTGGTCTTGCCGCGGAGCATCAACCCAACCGTAACTGTCCTCCGGCTGGTCGCGGCCAAATATTGCCATGACGGGTGTGGTGCGGGTGGTCCTATCAATAACGCGAGGAATGAGCGTCTGCTTGCTCGTGTTCGCAATGACGGGCGATGATGTGATCCCTTCGTTGGATTTTAATCCGTAGGCGATCCCCCGTGGAGCTTGACGACCGGTGTCTCATCATCCTCAGCATGCGGATTTCATCCAATCGTTCGGTTTTCTCTATTAGAATGATCTTCTAATAGAATTGGAGTTTCCTAGAATCATATTCTAAGAGTGGCGCCAGCAGCAGGATAAGAAGACTATGAGCCATTCCTCCACACTCGACGGCGGTGCCGAAGACGGCCCGCTTGCAAAATACGCGCCGGGACTGATCCTGGTTGCGATCATCACCGCTTCTGCGTACGGCGTCCGGCATCTGCCTTTTCTATCCGTACTGAGTCCAATGATCACGGCGATCTTCGTGGGAATGGTTTTTGCAAATGTGGTCGGGTTTTCGTCTCTTGCTAACGCCGGGATAGCGGTTGCCGGCAAACGATTGCTTCGCCTGGCCGTCGCGCTGCTCGGTTTGCAGCTGACATTCACACAACTTGCTGACATCGGCGTCAAAGGCATTGTCTGCGCTATTGCCGCCTTGCTACTGACGTTTCTGTTTACGCTTGGAATGGGCAGGTTGCTGAAGGTCGATCGAAGCCTTGGCGTGTTGCTCGCCACCGGGACCTCCGTATGCGGTGCGTCCGCCATCGCCGGTGCGAACGCCGTGGTGAGAGCAAATGATGAAGAGGTATCTTATGCTGTTGCCTGCATCACCATTTTTGGTACAGCAGCAATGTTCCTCTACCCCTTTCTGCAGGCACTGCTAGACCTGGCGCCGCAGGTTTATGGCATGTGGATTGGTCTTTCGGTCCATGAGGTCGCCCAGGTCGTCGGTGCAGGGTTTCAGGGGGGAGAAGTCGCAGGTGAGGTTGCTGTCATAACGAAGCTTGCGCGCGTGATGATGCTTGCGCCGCTTATCATCGGCCTGGCCATTCTCGTGAGAGGCGGCGGATCCGCATCGACGGGTGAGATGGCTCGCGGGTCGATGGTGCCTCTGTTTATTGTCGGCTTTCTGGCACTTGTCATGTTGAACAGTTCGGGACTGCTCAGTGAACAGCTTCGTGCGCCGATCGTATCTCTGACACCCGTTCTTCTGACTGCCTCCATGGCGGCCTTGGGACTTGGAACAAACTTTGCCAAATTGAAGAAGCACGGATATGGCCCTCTTTTACTGTCTGCCACTGCGTCACTGTTCATTGCCGTTGTCTCCCTTATCCTTGTAAGCTTCGTGCCTTGATACAAATTAGAAGGGGTGAGACGTGACGCTTGAACAGCTGCGAATCTTTCTTGCGGTAGCGGAACGAGAACATGTCACCCGTGCAGCAGAGACACTTAATCTGACGCAATCGGCCGTAAGCGGCGCGATCAGCGCACTCGAAACCCGGCATGGCGTCAAACTGTTTCACAGGATTGGCCGCAGGATTGAACTGACCGAGGCGGGAAGGGTCTTGATCGACCAGGCCAGGGTCATCTTATCAAACGTGCATACTGCGGAAACCGCGATGGCCGATCTGAGCGACATCCGGCGCGGAACGCTTACGGTGTTCGCGTCGCAGACGATCGCGAGTTACTGGCTTCCGCGCCATCTGATCGAATTCAACGACCGTTACCCCCAGATCGACTTGAAACTGGAAGTGGGAAACACCGCCCAATGTACGCAGGCGATAATTGCCGGCGTCGCAGACCTCGGTTTCATTGAAGGTGGCATTGATGAACCGTCGGTATCGATTGAGGTGATTGCGACCGATCGGCTCGTAATCATCGTTGGTGTTCACCATCCATGGGCGAAAAGCCCACCACAGCTCATGCAGGATCTTGGCCAATCCCGGTGGGTGCTGCGTGAACGCGGGTCCGGCACGCGCTCCAGTTTCGAAAGCGCGTTGCACGGGATGCAAGTTGACCCAAACGCACTGCGTATCGCCATCGAACTTCCGTCCAACGAGGCACTTTGTGCGGCGGTCGAGGCGAGCCAGTTTGCAACCGCAGTGTCGGCGACAGTTGCCCAGTCCGGTATCAGTGCGGGGCGACTTGTCCAGGTTCCGTTTGAATTGCCCGATCGTTCCTTTAGTCTCATCCGCCATAGGGAAAGGCATAGGACGCGTTCGAGCGAAGCATTTCGTGAGATCATCTGTCAGTAGGGAATGACGATGGTTCAGTATTGCCCGCGCCTGCGTGATAGAAACCAGCGACTTCCAGGGGGCCCGGCGTCGGGACTGGAGTTTTGATCTGAAGAACGGCGTATGCTTGGTTACAGCCTTCGCCAGAGATACTCCCAAGGGATGGCCGCTCTCGATGTCATCGTACCCGCATGTGGCCGACAAAGAAATGGATAGCCAATGGCACTTGATAATCTTTTCGTTCGACCCATCGCCGCGCGTGACGAGCAGGAATGGCGCAGGCTGTGGTCCGCCTATCTTGGTTTCTACGATACCAGTGTGAACGAAGAGGTCTATCGGACGACTTTCGATCGCCTCCTTTCGGAGGCTGAATTTGAGCCGAATGGCTTTATTGCGACGGCCGAAGGCAAGCCGGTTGGTCTCGTTCATTACATACAGCACCGTACGGCCTGGTCGACCAGGAATACATGCTATCTGCAGGATCTTTACGTTGATCCGGATGCCAGGGGTACCGGTGCCGGGCGCGCATTGATAGAAGCCGTCTACGCCAGGGCCGACGAACTTGACCTGGCTGGTGTCTACTGGTTGACCCAGGAACACAACGTCACCGCACGCAAGCTTTACGATCGTATCGCTCGTAATACGAAGTTCATTCGCTATATGCGATAAATCCATACTCCGTCGCGAATTTCTCTATCGTAACGCCTGAACGAGGGGCGGTCTTTCGCCTGTCTCGATCCCTCTTTGCACGGAATCCGTTCGTGCTGGCCCGGCAATGAATTGAGAGCACGCACCTACGCATACCGGATTCTGATTGGACGTTACCCTTCACGAAGGCCGGGAAAGGGATTGGTTTTGAGGGACATGGCGAGGTGTGCCGCGTTGGACGCGGTCATTGCGATTGCGTCAGCGATAGTCTCTGGCGTGTCCGGCAGATCGATATAGTTTGTCTTGCCCATCGCCTCGCCTACCCAGTAGAGACCGGCATTGGCTGGTATGGTAAAACCAACATCGTTGAGTGCCTGGAAGCAGGCAGCATGACAATGATGAGCGCCATCCTCGTTACCAACGATTGCCACGAGGGCTATCTTGTCAAATGCTGGCATTCTACCTGCGGCGTCGGTTTCACCGAGGAACGCATCCATTCGCTCAAGCACGCGTTTTGCGATGCTGGAAGGCTGTCCAAGCCATATTGGCGAACCTAGGATAAAGATATCAGCTTCGATAATTCTTTGCCGCAACGTCGGCCAGTCGTCTCCTTTACCCATATTGGACAGGACACCCGGCTTGATATCGTAATCGAGTGCACGCACGAAATCGCCGTCGACGTCATGCCGCTCCAATTCGGCCATGAGATCGCGCAAAAGCCTGTCGGTGGATGACGCCTCCTTGGCGGACGAAGGTTTCAAAGTGCAGTTGATCCCAAAGGCTTTTAACGGCATCGGTTCGCTCCCATTGTTTACTCGGATGTGTGTGGGCAGAACCTGAACCTGAACGTCTTGTTCCATTCGTTATATAATAGGGGTTTCGAGCAACATTGCCGGAACCGTAGCAGGCGTTCAACCGTTCGACAGCAACGAACGGAGGTGGCATGTCGCTGCAACTGTTGGAAACTGCACAAGAGCGAGGGGCTGCATCTGCAGCACTGGCTTCACTTGTATACAGCAGTGACACCGATACTGGACTTATCCGCCGCCGGGCGGGAAAAGGGTTTTATTATACCAACGGTACTGGTGAGAGGATTATCGCCCCGGAGGTTCTTGCCAGAATAAGGGAACTGGCTATACCGCCGGCCTGGACGGACGTATGGATATCGCCAGATCCCCGCGGACATCTCCAGGCAACGGGCCGCGATGACCGGGGTCGAAAGCAGTATCGCTATCACCCTGATTGGATAGAGCAACGTGACCAGGCCAAGTATGCTACTCTGGTCTCTTTTGGGGAAGCCTTGCCTGAAATCAGGCAGCAAGTGGACAAGGATCTGAGGAAACATGGCCTGACGAACGTGCGTGTCATGGCCTCGATCGTCTGGCTGCTTGATAACGCGTTGATCCGCATAGGTAACGCAACCTACGCCAGAGACAACAAGAATTATGGACTGACGACACTGCGGGACCGGCATGTGAAGGTGACTGGTTCGAAGTTGCGGTTCGCCTTTCGCGGAAAATCGGGCAAGGAATGGAAGCTGGAAATCAGCGATCGCCGCATCGCGAAAACGGTAAAAGGTGTCCAGGAGCTTCCAGGACAGCATCTCTTTCAGTATCTGGATGAGGACGCAGGTCGCCATGCTGTCACGTCCCAGGATGTAAACCGCTATATTGCCGATGTAGCTGGTGATGAGTTCAGTTCGAAGCATTTTAGAACCTGGGGTGGGACGATCGCTGCCAGCCAACTGCTTCTGGAAACCGCCTTGCCCAGCAATCAAAGAGAGGTCGCCATAGCTTTGAACCGCGTAATCGATCAGGTAGCCGGCAGGCTTGGCAATACACGTGCTGTCTGCCGCAAATGCTACGTGCATCCAGAGCTTGTGACAGCCTGGAACGATGGCAGACTGTCCAGGGAATTTCATGCGATTGGCCAGCGTGCCAAGCCAATAAATGGGCTGGTTCAGGAGGAAACCATCCTTCTGCATTGGCTTAGACGCCTGAACCGATCTTGACCCATCGTATACTTATAGGAACGGACCGTAGTAGCGCGGACATTCACCAGAAGTTTACGGACTAGGGTTTGCAAGCAGCCTCGAGTGGGCAAATAAAAGGACGGCAGCGTTCAATTTCTGCGGATCGACCAGGCCGTTCCGATAAAAATCAAGAACGACCTTTGCTATTGCTTCCTTGTGAACCGTAGCCCCTTCAAAATCCAGCCGTCTAGCGGCGCTACTTACTGCGCCGCGCATAATAGCAAGGTCTTTTGGTTCGAGAATATCGGGAAATCTATGAGGATATTGCCTGTATAGCATCTCTTCGCCTCCAAATTGTGCGAGAGTCCTCCACTCCCAGGTATCGGTGCCCCAGCAAACTCCAACGATCGAAAGATCGTATACCGATCAAGCCGCGAGTCGAGTCTCATTTCTAGCAATCGTCAATTTGTGACTTGTGCTTATTGACCGCTTATAATGCCGACGATGACCCGTTGCTGGGCATCACCCATTGCACGCTTTGCTCGTCAGCTTGATCGTCAACCTGTCTCGTAGATGCAGCCTTCGAACTAGATCTCCTTGTGAAACTCCCCGCAGTCGAATTGGCATGCAGCAAGATTTGTTGAAGACGACCGACATATTGTAGATGGATTGACATTACGGGTGCCTACAGACCGGCCCGTTTGGGGTAGTCTGCTGTCCGTCTTTATTCTGGCAAGTTCTGTTGAAAGCTGACGCCGATTAAGCTGTAAGGAAAAATGCTCGCAACTCGGCGGCTAATTCCTCGGGCGCCTCTTCGGCCATATGGTGGCCGCAGTCGATGCTGCGCCCGGTGACGTCGGATGCCCAGTCGCGCCAAATGCCAAGAATATCGCCGTGTAGATCGGCCAAATCATCGCGAGCCGACCAGAGCACGAGCAGGGGGCAAGCAAGCTTGCGACCAACCGCTCGATCATCCTCGTCGTGTTGGCGATCAATGCCTAGGCCCGCCCGGTAATCTTCGATCATGCCATGAACCGTTGCAGGATCGTGGATGGCGGCATGAAAGTCAGCATAAGGTTCGGCGCCCATTGTCTCCGGACTGCCTCCGTACCACGCATCCGGGTCAGCCAGGATGGCCCGCTCGGGTTTCTCTGCCTGGGCAAAGAAGAACCAGTGCCACCAGGCAACAGCGAAGCGGGCATCGCACCGAACGAGCGCGTCCGCAATTGGGATGCCGTCGAGGATCGCCAGGCGACTGACCGAGGCCGGATGGTCCATCCCGGTTCGAAACGCGGTATAGGATCCCCTATCATGCCCGACAAGACCGAACCGATCGAAGCCTAGCTTGCGCATAAGGGCAATGCAGTCTCTTGCCTTGGCTCGCTTTGATGACCCGGAGTGATCGGGCGAGTCGGCAGGCTTGGAAGACTGACCGAAGCCGCGCAAATCCGGACAGACAACGGTGTATTGTTCGGCGAGGATCGGGGCCACACGGTGCCAGGTTGCATGCGTGCGAGGATGACCGTGCAATAGCAGGAGTGGCGCTCCCTTACCGCCAATCCGTACGTGAAGCGTAGCTTCTGGAAGCTTGATTTGCTCCAGTTTGAAATCCTCGAACATACCTGCTCCTTACTTGCGGCAAATACGTAACGCTTCGGCAAGCGACCAGTTGCAACGTCTGCTTCGAGGTTCAAACTTGGGTTCTGTACACGCAAGTAGGGCTCGAGAGAGTTGCCGATACGCTGGCCTGCGGCCTGTACGACCGAAGCTGGGTGAACTTCGATCAGGCAACGTTTGGTTGAAGATTTCGGAATCGCTGTCGTCAATCGTTTCAGGAAGCGGATATCTATGGCCTTGCCGCCTCGGCAATTAGTTCACTCGAAGGTAACCGCGCATGATGGTCACAGACGTCGGCACGATCATCAACGCCGGTCTCACCAATGATGGACTGCAGCCCCGTGCGCACCGTGTCGGCTGAAGTGACGACTGAACGTTTCAGCATGCTCGGCC